>JANYAN010000370.1 GCA_025361305.1 Burkholderiales bacterium | reverse complement strand
TTCCCGGCCACATCGCCAGCGTCCATGCCTGGCCGGTACAGAGCCGAGCCAATGCCGAAGCCGCTTGCGCCGGCGCCCAAATAGGAGGCCATATTGCCAGGCGTGATGCCACCGACTGGCATCGCCAGCACCTCGGCCGGCAGCACGGCGCGTAGCGCCTTGACGGCGGACGGTGGAATCATCTCGGCGGGAAACAGCTTGAGCCCGGTGGCGCCGGCCTCCAGCGCCGCAAAGGCCTCGCTGGCCGTGAGTACGCCGGGCAGGCACACCATGCCCAGGCGGACAGCCTCACGGACGACATCGGCGTTGAAGTTGGGTGCAACCACCATCCTGCCCCCGGCGGCGTGAACATCGCGCACCTGGGCAGGGGTCAACACGGTGCCGGCGCCCACCAGCGCATCGGGAAATCCTTGCGCCAGGGCCGCAATGCTCAGCAGGGGCTCGGGTGAATTGAGCGGCACTTCGATCAAACCCCAGCCACTGTCCGTGAGGGCCTTGCCCACAGTCATCGCCTCGTCGGGCCGCAAGCCCCGCAGAATCGCGATGAGCGGGCACGCGGCCATTGCCGCGCCAAATTTGCCAGATGCAGTCATGCCATGCCTTCGAGTCAGAAGGCATTGTCGCCCGATTGACCGTGGCCGATCAGGCGGAGGCCAAAGTGGCCTCGCAACTCGGGAGGATGGATTGGGCGCGACCAGTTGCCTGCGCCAGCATGGGCTGCAAGCTGACTACCGTGCCGACAATGATCAGCGCCGGCGAGCGAACGGCGTGCTGTTGTGCCAGCGACGGCAACGACTGCACAGTGCCCACCAGCGTGCGCTGCGTCGGCAGCGTGGCCGCCTCGACCAGCGCAGCCGGCGTTTGCGGGTCCATGCCGTGGTGGATCAGTTGCGCGCTCAGGACCGGCAATGAGGCCAGGCCCATGTAGATCACCAGCGTCTGGCGTGGCCGCACGAGGGCAGGCCAATCAAGCCTGAGCGTCTCGTCCTGGCCCGAGCGCAGGTGTCCCGTGACGTATTGGACACTGGACGCGTGGTCGCGATGCGTCAGGGGAATGCCGGCGCAGGCGGCCGCGCCCTGGGCAGCGCTGATGCCGGGGATGACTTCGAATGGAACACCGGCTTCGGCCAGCGCCTGGGCCTCTTCGCCGCCGCGCCCGAATGTGTAGGGGTCGCCGCCTTTCAGGCGGACTACCGGTCGGCCGTCGCGCGCCAGGCGCAGCATCAGCTCGACGATGGCGTCCTGCGGCAGCGTGTGGTGCGCGCTCTCCTTGCCGACGTAAACAAGGTCGGCGTCGGGAGGCACAAGCTTGAGCACCTCGCGCGACACCAGGTGGTCGTAAAGCACGATGCTGGCCGTGGACAGCACGCGGGCAGCTTTGAGCGTCAGCAATTCGGGGTCTCCCGGGCCGGCGCCTACGAGCGTCACGCAAGCGGGCCGGGGTACGTGACCGGATTCGCCGGTGAACTTGAAATAGCGTGCTTCTTCCAGATTGCTCATGAAACCGCCTCCTTGGGGGACGAATCCATTATGGAAAGGCAGTGGTTGCTTCGTCCTTGAACCAGTTCAAGGACATCAGCTGCTGCCACGGCGAGCATCGGGGCCATGTAAACAAAGAAGGAGTGGTCCGTATGCATGCCCCATCCATGGCGCGCCTGAGCGCCACCGCCCTGCTGGCCTCGCTGGTGTTCACGCCGGCGTTCGCGCAGGATAAGCACGTCACCCAGCCCGAAGCGAGCTACCAGGCGGGTGCCTCGCCATTGGCTAATGAGCCGATGTACCAGAGCAACAACCCGAAAGCGCCGCCGATGACGCAGGCCGAGTTCGATACCGGTCGCAAGACCTATTTCGAACGCTGCGCTGGCTGCCACGGCGTGCTGCGCAAGGGCGCCACAGGCAAGCCGCTGACACCTGACATCACGGTGGCCAAGGGCACGGACTACCTGAAAGTCTTCATCGCCTACGGCTCGCCCGCCGGTATGCCGAACTGGCAGACCTCGGGCGAGCTCGACGAGAAGACCGTCGACATCATGGCCCGCTATGTGCAGCAGGACCCGCCGGTGCCGCCCGAGTTCGGCATGGGGCAGATGAAGGCAACTTGGAAGGTCATCGTGCCGCCGGCCCAGCGGCCGACCAAGAAGATGAACAGCTACAACATCTCGAACATCTTCTCCACGACCCTGCGTGACACCGGCGAAGTGGCGCTTATCGACGGCGACACCAAGCAGATCATCAACATCGTCAAGACCGGCTACGCCGTGCACATCTCGCGGCTGTCGGCGTCGGGGCGCTACCTGTTCGTGATCGGGCGCGACGCCAAGATCAACATGATCGACCTGTGGATGCCCAAGCCCGACAACGTGGCCGAGGTGCGCATCGGCCTGGAAGCACGCTCGGTGGAAACCAGCAAGTACAAGGGCAAGGAGGGTGACTTCACCGACAAGTTGGCGATCGCCGGCGCCTACTGGCCGCCCCAGTACGTCATCATGAACGGCGACACGCTCGAACCGCTGAAAATCGTGGGCACCCGCGGCATGGTCGTGGGCACGCAGGAATACCACCCCGAGCCGCGCGTCGCATCGATAGTGGCTTCACACTTCAAGCCCGAGTTCGTCGTCAACGTCAAGGAGACCGGCAAGACGCTGATGGTGGATTACTCCAACATCGACGCGCTGAAGGTCACCGAGATCGGTTCGGCGCCGTTCCTGCATGACGGTGGCATGGATTCGACCCAACGCTACTTCATGGTGGCGGCCAATCAGAGCAACAAGATCTCGGTGATCGACACCAAGGAAGACAAGCTTGCGGCCATCGTCGACGTGGGCAAGATTCCGCACCCGGGGCGCGGCGCCAACTTCATCCATCCGAAGTTCGGACCGGTCTGGGCCACTGGCCACCTGGGTGACGAGACCATCTCCCTGATCGGCACCGACCCGGTCAAGCACAAGCAATATGCCTTCAAGAAGGTGGCCGAACTCAAAGGCCAGGGCGGCGGGGCGCTGTTCATCAAGAGCCATCCGAAGAGCCCGCACCTGTATTCGGACACGCCGCTCAATCCCGAACCGAAGATCTCGCAGTCGGTCGCCGTATACGACATCAAGAACCTCGACAAGGGCTACACCGTGTTGCCAATCGCCGAGTGGGCCGGTATCGCCGACGACGGTGCCAAGCGAGTCGTGCAGCCCGAGTTCAACAAGGCGGGCGACGAGGTCTGGTTTGCTGTCTGGTCAGCCAAGAACAAGCAGTCCGCCCTCGTGATCGTGGACGACAAGACGCTCAAGCTCAAGGCCGTGATCAAGGATCCGAGGCTCATCACCCCGACCGGTCACTTCAACGTCAACAACACGCAGCACGATGTGTATTGATTCAGGAAAGATTGCTCACATGAAATCCGTTTTCATCATCGCGGCCCTGGCCGCGCTCGCGGCCGGCGGCGCGCAGGCTGCCCCGCTCGACGACATCATTGCCAAGTCCGGCTGTGTGGCATGCCATACCAAGGACAAGAAACTCGTCGGGCCGGCCTACAAGGACGTCGCCGCCAAGTACAAGGGCCAGGACGTGACGACCAAGCTGATGGACAAGGTCCGCAAGGGCGGATCCGGCGTGTATGGGCCGATCCCGATGCCACCCAACGGCCCTGACAAGATCAGCGACGCCGACCTGAAGACCGCCGTCGACGCGATCCTGAAGACACCCTGAACGGTAGGCGTCTATGCGGTCAGGCCTTGCTCGCATCGTGGCGTTGGCCGGGTTCGGCGTCGTGCTGCAGGCTGGCGCGCAAGGTGAAGCGACGCCTGGCGTTGAGCGCCAGCGCCAGCTGGTGCATGTCGTGCGGCAGGACTGCGGCTCATGCCACGGCATGATGCTCACGGGTGGCCTCGGGCCGGCGCTGACGCCGGATGCTCTGGCACAGCAGCCCGTTGAATCGATCGCAGCGGCCATCTTTCATGGCCGACCCGGCACACCCATGCCGTCGTGGCGCACGATGCTGAGCGAAGCCGATGCGCAATGGATCGCCAGGCAGCTGGTCGCGGGATTTCCGCGGGAGGCCCGATGAAACGTCGCGACATGCTGGCGTTTCTCAGTGCTCCTGCCGCGCTCTCATTGTTGCCTGGCTGTGCCACGGTGGCGACCCAACCGGTTGCCATGGGCACTGGCGATCTCGGGCTGGTGGTGCAGCGGTCCGGTGGCAAGCTTTCGCTGGTCGACACGACGCAGCGGCGCCTCCTCGGCGAGATCGAAGGGCTGGGCGATCTGTCGCACGCTTCCATCGTTTTTGCCCGCGATGGCGCGCGGGCCTATGTGTTTGGCCGGGATGGAGCGCTGACCCAGGTGAGCCTGCCGGATCGCCGCATCGTCACCCGTGTCATGCAGGCTGGCAACAGCATTGGCGGCGCGATTTCGCAGGACGGCACGCTGGTGGCGGCGCAGAATTACCAGCCCGGTGGCGTCAAGGTTTTCAACTCTCGCACGCTGGCGCCGGTAGCCGACATCTCAGCCGCGTACACCGCCGCCGATGGCTCGCAACGCCAGTCGCGCGTCGTCGGCCTGGCCGATCTGCCCGGACAGCGCTTCATCTATTGCCTGTTCGATGCGGGTGAGATTCGCATCGCTGACCTTTCGGACCCCGGGTGGCCCCGGATCACACGCTTCGAAAACATCGGGCGCCAGCCCTACGACGCGCTTGTCACACCCGACGGCCGCCACTACATCGCCGGCCTGTTCGGTGAGGACGGCCTGGCCATGATCGACCTGTGGGAGGCCAAGCCCCGGGTCCGGCGCATCCTTGACGGCTACGGGCGCGGGCAGGAGGCCTTGCCGGTATTCAAGATGCCGCACCTGCGCGGCTGGGCTGTCGCCGGCCGCCATGCCTGGCTGCCCGCGATCGGGCGCCATGAGGTGCTGGTCGTGGACACCGAAACCTGGGCCGAGGTCGCGCGAGTGCAGGTCGCGGGACAGCCCGTCTTCGTCATGGCACAGCCCGACGGTCGGCAGGTCTGGGTGAATTTCGCCGTTCCGGACTACAACCGGGTGCAGGTGATCGATACGCCGACCCGTCAAGTGGTGAAGTCGCTGGAGCCGGGCGCGGCGGTGCTGCACATGGAGTTCACGCCGCGCGGCGAGGCCGTGTGGATATCGTCGCGTGACGCCAACCGCGTCACGGTGGTCGACACGGCCAGCTTTGCGACGCTGGCCACGCTGGCCGTTGATTCGCCCAGCGGCATCTTCTTCACCAGCCGCGCCACGCGCATGGGGCTGTGATGGATGTTGGCGCATGCTGGGTGAGCGATGTCGAACCCCTGGCGTTGTTCAATGCCTGGCAGCGCGATCTGCCGCTGGTGGCACGCCCGTTCGAGGCGCTGGGCGAGCCGCATGGCCTGAGCGGCGGGCAGGTGCGCACGTTGCTGCGCCAAGGCATCGAGGAAGGGCAGATCAGCCGGGTCGGCGCCGTGTTCGGCGTCGGCGCCGGAGGCGCGGCGATGTTGTGCGCGCTGCGCGTGGCGCCTGCCGATCTGGCCCGGGTTGCGGCCTGCGTCGATGCCGAACCCGGCGTGAACCACAA
>JANYAN010000369.1 GCA_025361305.1 Burkholderiales bacterium | reverse complement strand
CTCAGCGTGTTCGGCGTGGTGTCTGCGATCGACGCGAGGGCAGTGGACTGGATGGAGGGATACCTCGCTGACAGCGCCGAGACCAAGCTCAGGCTGGTCATCAGCATCCACCCGACCTGCCGGACTTCGGAGTCCGACCTGCAAGACCTGCTTCGGCTGGTCGAGCGCCACGGCGATCGCGCGGCTTTCAAGGTCTTCCCGGAGGCGTCGCTGCTCGACCGGTCATCCAACCTCTTGTGCCTGTGCGGCGCGGACGGCGATGCAGCGGTGTCAGTTGGCCCAACCGAAAACATGGGATTTGCGCCAGCGTCGCCTTCGCAGGCGAACCTGGCATCGGTCGTGACAGCGGCGACCTTCGAAGCGTGCCGCAAGTGGTTCGACTACCTGTGGGGCATCGCGGGGCCGCTGCGACCAGATGTCGCGTCTTCGATGCCGAACCTGGTGCTGCCTGAAGGCGACGTGGAGGCGGCTCGGCTTTGGGAAGACTACCGGCGACGCTGCCTTGCCCACGAATCAGACACCGAGCCACCGGTGCGGGCCGTCGTAGACCCGGAGTCGGGTGAGGTTGTGTTGGTGGACCAGAACAACGAAGCAGTGCCGTCGCCGACCGAAGCCATTGGCGTTCCCAAGCTCGACCCCCTCTCTGACAGTGTGGCGCGGGTCTTCGAACTCGGTGCACTGGTCTCTGTGGACAAGTTGAGCCGGATTCCGCCGCTGGAGGCGCCCGTAAAGCCTGAGTGGTTCGGCGTCGACAGCTTTCGTCAGACTGGCATGGTGAAGGCGCAGACCTCGTTCAAGGTCGCGCCATTCGACGAATCCACGCTCAAGAAGATCGACCGGTTGCGCCGGGTGTCCGGTGAGTTGTTGCCGCGCTATTCGTTCGCACTGGCCGATGGGGTGCGCTGGATGCCCAAACAAGCCATTCCCCTCTTCGAGGCGGCGCTGACAGCGGCCAACGACGACGCGAAGAAACTGCTCGGACAGACCATAGGCGATGACATCGAGGCCTTTCTGACGTCGCAGCGCGAGCGCATCCGCAGCGACGCGCAGCGCATGTACGAGGCCTATCACCCGGGCGGGAAGATCCCGGACAACGCCGTCACCAACATCCTGGATGAACTCAAGACCCGCCTGGATCGGACCAAAGCCGACAAGCTGATTCCCAAGGTGGCGTACTCGCCCGTGGCATTCAATCCCTCACAGAAGTCGGAGTGGTCGTCGCCCTGGGGTCAAGCGTTCGCGCTCTTGAAGGGAATCGCGGAGTTCCCCCGCGAAGCCATGACCAATCGCTTCTTCTGGCAGGGCATCAGGACGGACGAAGACGCGCTGATCAAGGCCATGAACGTCGCCGGCGACCACCTGGTCGAGGAATACGGCGGCCGCAAAGCGAAGCAGCGTGCCGAACTGGAACTGGACCTGATCAAGGAACTGGAAGACGCATCGGGCGACGCGCTGGACAAGTGCCGAGCCCTGTGGACCTTGATCACGACCGGCAACGAGGACACGGTGGTGGCGCTCGTCGATGAAGCGGCCACCAAGACGAAATAGCCAGCAAGAAGGGATCTCCAAATGGAAAGCAATGACAACCCCCTGGGCGCGTTTGCGAAGGCAGTGGCCTTTGCCGCTGACAAGCACCGTAATCAACGGCGCAAGGACGCCGAGGCATCGCCTTACATCAATCATCCGATCGCGCTGGCCAACGTACTTGCGAACGAGGGCAACGTCACCGATGTGGCGGTCCTCTGCGCGGCGGTCCTGCACGACACGATCGAGGACACCGAGACCACATCGGAGGAGTTGACCGCGACTTTCGGGTCGCAAATCACGGCGATCGTCCTCGACGTGACCGACGACAAGTCGTTGGAAAAGCATGTGCGCAAGCAGCGCCAGATTGAACACGCCCCGCACATCTCGAAGGAAGCCAAGCTCGTGAAGCTGGCAGACAAGATATGCAATCTGCGGGACATCCTGGCGTCACCGCCGTCCGACTGGTCGCCAGAACGCAAGCAAGGCTACTTCGACTGGGCAGCCAAAGTCGTCGCCGGAGTACGCGGCGTCCACCCTGAACTTGAAGCAGCGTTCGATCGCCTTCTGGCTCGCCATGCCGAACTTCGCTGACGTCCATCTCAAGCCAGAGGTGCTGGCGCGATACGGTTTGCCGGACATCGCCTATCCGATTGCCAGCGCTGATCTGAAGTCAGCAGTGGACGCAGGGGGAGAGCTACCGCTGGCGATGCTGCTGCATGGCTTGCAGGTGAGCGCGCGCGACGGCGGCACCGAATGGAAGCGACCCGAGCCAGCGATGAGTCGGCTGGCCGAGCTGCTGGCGCCCGACGATGGCCGGGACGTGATTTCAGCCGCCGGTGACCACTGGTGGGTTGAAGTCGGGCCGGTGGATCTCGGCGACAAGCTGGTCACAGTGCAGCGTGGTGACGATCTGATCGCTGCGATCGCCCCAAGGGACGACGGTCGGCTACGCGTTGCGGTGTTTCGCCCGCTGGACGCCAAGACCGCGGAATACCTGACGGGTCTGGGCCAGGTGCCGCATCCGGAGCACGGGGTCTGCATGCGCGAGAACAACTGGGAGTACGCACTCGACTGCTCCGCTGGCAACGGCAACCGCTACGCGTCTGAGCGTGGCGAGGCTTACCTGTCGTACTGGGAGAAGGGTCTGGGCGTCAGTTGGGACGGCACTGAAGTGCCTGAGTGGCGCAAACAGATGAACCTCGTGACCCGTCCGGCTGTGCAAGTGGTCGTCGAGCTTGCTGTTCATCATTCCTTGTCTGAGGAAGACGGACCTGAGGCAGACGACGCCACCGAGGATGACGAGCCGGAAAGTGCACCCAACCCACCGCCATGGCGCAGCAAGCGCCAGCAGCGCCGGACGGTCCAAGCGCGATTTGTCGGGTGCCTGCTGGGTGGGGCTGTGGGCGACGCACTTGGCGCGCCCGTCGAGTTCATGAAGCGAACCGAGATTCTTCGCCGCTTTGGCCCCAAGGGCATCACCCAGTACGCACCCGCGTACGGCGGCATTGGTCTGATCACCGACGACACCCAGATGACCCTCTTCACCGCCGAGGGGCTGATACGAGCTTGGGTGCGGGGCTGCATGAAGGGCATCACCACCTATTCCGGCGTGACGGCACATGCCTACCTACGCTGGCTGCGAACCCAAGGCGAACGTCCGACCTGCGATATCGACTTCGGCTCTGACGAACCTGGTTGGCTATTTCAACAGCGCGAACTGCATCACCGCCGTGCCCCGGGCAACACATGCATAGCGGCTTTGCGGGCTATGGGCTCGCTGGGGGCGCCCGCCAGAAATGACAGCAAGGCGTGTGGTGGCGTGATGCGGGTCGCGCCCGTTGGGCTGTTTGCACGACGCCTGGGTCAGCAGGAGTCGCCACAGGACGCCTTTCGCCTGGGCACCGAGTTGGCCGCGCTGACCCACGGACATCCGACCGGAGCGCTGACCGGCGGCGTGTTGGCTGTTCTGATCCTTGCGCTGACCGATGGCGCGTCGCTGTCCGAAGCGCTGACTGCCTCGAAAACCATCCTGTGTGCAGAGCCTGGGCATGAGGAGACCCTGCGCGCGGTAGAGATGGCCGAGACACTGGCGGCGAGCGGCGAGGCCCATGAAGTCGCCATCGCACAGCTCGGCCAGGGCTGGGTTGCGGAAGAAGCCCTCGCCATTTCTATCTACTGCGCTTTGGTTGCACGCAACTTCAAACAGGGCGTCATCCTGGCCGTGAACCACGATGGCGACTCTGACTCGACGGGGTCGATCACCGGCAACCTGCTGGGCGCCATGCTGGGGGTGAAGGCGATTCCATCCGAGTGGTTGGAGCCCCTGGAGTTGCGCGAGGTCATCACGACCGTCGCGGAAGATCTCTACGCATTCAAGAATTGGGACATCGGTGAGTACAGCGAGAACGCAGAGATAAACCATCGCGTCTGGCAGAAGTACCCGGGGTTTTGAATCAATGCCAGCAAGCAGGAAGTCGAGCACATGACCATCGTCAGAGGGGTACGAATCTTGGCCGCACCGTGCTGTGGTGCGCGCTATGCGTTTCCCCGGTACGTCTCGATGAACTTCTCCGCTTTCGAGTACTGGACTGATGGGTGGCGAGATGGCTCGCTCATGCCAAACGACGAAGGCCTGCGCCGCTGCAACTGCGGCCGGTTCGTCCTGCTGAAGGACTTGGTGGAAATCGAGACAGCTGAGGCCAGTGACCTTCCGCGCATGAATCTTGTGCCCGACGACCTACTGCCTGAGTGCATCGCAAATGCCGACAGTGAGGATCTGGAAGCCGCTGCAAGGCTGGGGCACTGGCGCCATCTCAATCACTCGTACAGGGATCGATACCGTCAGCACCGGGACGCGGAGGAGTCTGCTACGAAGGCAGCATGGGAGGCAGCCAACCCTGATCGCAGAACGTGGTGGGACAGGTTGCGGCGTCGCAAGGCACCCAGCTACATCAGGCCACCGGGAAGCCCATTCACGTATCCAGCGTTCGAACCAAC
>JANYAN010000358.1 GCA_025361305.1 Burkholderiales bacterium | reverse complement strand
GAGCAACACCGCCAGCGACGCGACGCGACCGACCCGTTCGCTGAGCCAGTCGATCGCCAGGGAAAGCTTCAGTAATGCGGACAAGGAATGGCTCCTGGCTGTTGGTTTGACGCGCAGCATGCCGGGCGCTGCGTAACCCTTAAATACTACGTGAGCCCACCGGGGGATCGCTGACCAAGTGCGCGGGGTTTACCCTAGCGCGACCGTCGACCCGAAAGCACGCATTCTTGCAGACGGCGCCGTCAATAATGTGCCATGCCTTCGCTGACTCCCGCCGCCCTTCCGGCCTCGATCGATACACCCGACATCGGCAAGGCAGGCAGAGAACTCCTGTCGCTCGCGCTGATGGACGCGCGCAACCACACCTTGCACCTGCTCGGCTGCCTGGAGCAGGGGCTGGGCGGCACGCTCGAAGTGCCGCGCCGCCATGAACTGGAGTTGCCGGTGTGGCTGGCGGGCCACGTGGGCTGGCTCGCCGAATCCTGGATCGGACGCAATCCGCAGCGCGGGTTCGGCAGTGCCTGCACCGCCGACGCGGTCCGGCTGGCATCCATCGAGCCCATGGCCGACCGGTGGTTCAACCCTACCCTGAACCCGCACGCAGCGCGCTGGGAGTGCGCCTTGCCGGATATGCCGGCGGTCAAGGCCTACCTGCTCGATACGCTCGAGACGACGCTTGAATTGCTGGACAAGGCGCAAGAGGACGACGAAGGGCTTTATTTCTTTCGGGCCGCCCTGTTTCATGAAGATCTGCGCGGCGAGCAACTGGTTGCGCTGGCCCAGGCGCTGGGCGTGCCGCTGCAGTTGGCGCCGCCCGATGGCGCGGCGCTGCGCGACCCGATCCTGGTGCCCGCTGGCCGCTGGCTGCTGGGTTCACCGGTGGGCGGTTTCGTGTTCGATGTGGAGAAATGGGCGCACGAGGTCGACGTGCCGGAGTTCGAGATCGACGCCCAACCCGTCACGTGGGCGCAATACGTCGAGTTCGTGGACGACGGGGGCTACGACCGTCCCGAACTCTGGCATGTGCAGGGCTGGCAATGGCTGCAACGCGAGGCCCAGGGAGAAGGGCGCCGCGGCCCGCGTCACGTCGACCAGATCGGCGTGGCCAGCGGAGCTGTGCTTCAGACGCTTTTCGGCAAGGCTTCGCGGCGAGGCAGCAACCAGCCCGCCATGCACGTCAGCTGGTGGGAAGCCGACGCGTGGGCCCGCTGGGCCGGTCGGCGCCTGCCCACCGAGGTGGAATGGGACAAGGCGGCGCAGCAGGCCGGCCGGCGCGGCTTTCGCTGGGGCGAAGTGCGCGAATGGACGGCCAGCACGCTCAGGCCATGGCCGGGCTTCGTCCCCGACGTCTGGACCCTGGGCGGCGATCTGGAGGCGCGGCCGGCTTTCGGCCTGGCGCGGGTGCTGCGGGGCGCCTCGTTTGCCGCGCGCTCGCGCATCAAGCACCCGAGGCGGCGCAGCTTCGCGGCGGCCGAGCGCGACGACGGCTTTACCGGGTTTCGCTCCTGCGCGCCGTAGTGGCGCGCCTCATGCGCAGAGCGGCCCGCTAAGCTCTTGCCTGCAGCATGGCGGCCATCTTTTCGTGGATGAGGTTGATCGCCTTGAGCGGGCGCAGCATCACCTTGAATTCGACGATCCGGCCCTCGTCGTTCCACTTGATCATGTCCACACCGTTGATGCGCACGCCGTCGAGTTCCAGCGTGAATTCGAGGACGGCGTCGCGCGGGCCGGCGATTTCCCGCACGTAGCGAAACGACGGGTTGAAGAACACGCTGAAAGCGGCCTGGAGATAGCGCCGGGTAAGGGCCTTGCCGACCTGCGGCGTGTGGACCACGGGGGAGTGGAACACCGCTTCGTCGGCCAGTAACGCGTCCAGCCCCGCCGGATCATGCGAGTCGACCAGCCTGTGCCAGGCGGCCAGGGTATCAATGGTCATGCGGGCACGTGGCCGTTGGGCGTGAGAATGTCGATGACTTTGGGCAGGGCATGGGCCAAGGCTTGCGCAGTATCAGGCAGCGACAGGCCCAGCCGCTGCGCGATCGCCTGTAGCTGGCCACTGTCCAGCGCTTGCTGCAGTTGCTCGGCCGAGATCGGCAGGTTGTGCCCGGTGCCGACCCATGACGCAACGGCGTCGGCGAGGCCTTTCTGCCTGAACGTGTCGACCAGGCCGGCCAGGCCGCCGGTGTCCGGGTTGTTGATCAGGCTGGTCACCGCGTCCAGCAGGCCCGGGTGATCGGTTCCAGCGGCGCCGGATACCGCACTGACGATAGAGTCGAAAAGTCCCATCCAATTCTCCTGGTTACAGTTGTCTTTGCCGGATCACATAGCGCACGAAGCCATCCGTCGGCGCGAAGCGATCGTACAGCGCGCGGGCGTTGGCATTGTCCTGGTGCGTGACCCAGTACAGTCTTGCCCAGCCTTCGGCCCGCATCGCATTGCTCAGCCATTCGATCATGGCCTTGCCGATGCCATGGCCGCGAGCTGCGGGGATCACGTACAGATCTTCGAGGTAGCACACAGGTTGGATTTCCCATGTGTTCTCGTGCACCACGCAATTGGCGAATCCGTAGACTTTGCCTTCGACCTCGGCCACCATGCACAGGATGGCGGAGTCGGGGTCGAGGATGCGCTTCCAGGTGCGGTCCGTGGTGGCATCGCCCACCTGTGCCGCGTAGAAATCGCAATACCCGCGCCAGAGCGCGCGCCATGCGGCTTCGTCGGACGGCAGGGCAGAGCGGATGAGCGGGGCGGCCATGTCGACGTGGATTGTGCCTTGGAACTCAGAGCTGCCCAGCCAGCAACACTGCCGCGTGGATGGCCTGGCGCTGGGTGCCATCTTGAATCTGGTGGCGGCAGCTTGTGCCATCGGCCACGACGAAGGCTTCGGGGTTGATTCGCACCGCCGGTAGCAGACTGAGTTCGGCCATCTGCATCGAAATGTCGTGGTGTTTCGCCTCATAGCCGAAGCTACCGGCCATGCCGCAGCAGCTGCTTTCGATCAGCTCGGGCTGCACGCCCGGGACGAGCCGCAGCACGTCCATGACAGAGGTCATGGCGCCGAACGCCTTCTGGTGGCAATGACCGTGCACCAGCACCGGTGCATGCAACGGGCGCAGCCTGGCCTTCAGGCCCTCCAGCTGACCTGCGGCGGCTTCGCGGGCCAGGAATTCCTCCAGCAGCAGCGCCTGATCCGATACACGCTGCGCCCGACCGCCCAGACCCATGGCCAGCATCTCGTCTCGCAGCGTGTACAGGCAGGACGGCTCCAGGCCCACGATGGCGATGCCCCGGTCGGCGAACGGCAGCAGCGCGTCGATCATCTCGCTGGCCCGGGCCCGCGCCTGGTCCACCATGCCGCTGGCCAGGAACGTGCGGCCGCAGCACAGGTGACCTCCGTCGGCCTGTGCCTTGGCAGCCACGTGCACGGTGTAGCCCGCGGCCTGCAGTACGCTGAGCGCGGCCACCGCATTGGCCGATTCGAAGTAACCGTTAAACGTGTCGACGAACAGCACGACCGGGCGCTGCGCGGTCAGAACTTCGTCGCGGCTGGCGCTGGGCGGTGGGTTGTTAAAAAAGTGCTGGCGCTGCCACCTGGGCAGGCTGCGCCGCGCCGACAGGCCCAATACTTTCTCGCCCAGACGGGCCAGCAGCGCACTGCGATTGCGCAGGTTCAGCAGCCACTCGAAGCGCGCGGCCAGTGCGGCGTAGTCGGGCAGGTTCGCCACCAGCCGGTCCTTGAGCGAATAGCCGTTCCTGTGCCGATCGAGGCACAGGAACTCGATCTTCATCCGGGCCATATCCACGCCGGTGGGGCAGTCCCGCTTGCAGCCCTTGCAGCTGACGCACAGATCCATGGCTTCACGCACTTCCTGGCCCGCCAGGCCTTCGGGACCCAGTTGTCCCGACAGTGCCAGGCGCAGAGTATTGGCGCGCCCGCGGGTCAGGTGCTTCTCGTCGCGCGTGACCCGGTAGCTCGGGCACAT
>JANYAN010000352.1 GCA_025361305.1 Burkholderiales bacterium | reverse complement strand
TTCACGCCGATGTCGAAGATCCTGGCCCTGCCGCGCGGCGCCACGCCCGTCGACTTCGCCTATGCGATCCACTCCGACGTCGGCGACCATTGCGTTGCGGCGAGCGTCAACGGCGAGCCGGTGCCGCTGCGTACCGAGCTGAAGAACGGTGATGTGGTCGAGGTGGTGACGGCGCCTGTGTCGAAGCCCAACCCGGCCTGGCTGGGGTTCGTGCGAACGGGGCGGGCCCGCTCCAAGATCCGCCATCACCTGAAGTCGCTGGCCCAGGCCGAGTCGCAGCTGCTGGGCGAGAAGCTGCTGGCCCAGGCCCTGCGGGCCGAGGGGATGGAGCGGCTGCCGGCCGACGACGACGAACACCGTGCCATCTGGGACAAGTTGCTGCGCTTCACCGGCAGCCGCAGCCGCGCCGAACTGCTGACCGACATGGGACTGGGCAAGCGCATCGCCAGCATCGTGGCCAAGCGGCTGAAGACCCTGCTGGCCGAAGGTGGCGAGCGGCCCGACGCCCTGCTGATTTCGCGCGAACGCTTCACCGCGCACGAAAATGTTTCGCAGGGCGAGGTGACCCTGGACGGCAGCGAGAACGCTTCCGTGCAGTTCGCCACCTGCTGCCGTCCGATTCCGGGCGACGCCATCGTCGGCTACCTGGGCCGCGGCGAGGGCCTCGTGGTGCACACGGCCGAGTGCGGCGTGGCAAAGCGCCTGCAGCACAAGGATGCCGAACGCTTCATTGGCGTCGAGTGGGCCGACGAGCCGGTCAGGCCATTTGAGACCGGCTTGCTCGTCACCGTAGCCAACGGCAAGGGCGTGCTGGCGCGCGTCGCCGCGGCGCTGGCCAGCAGCGAAGCGGACATCACGCACGTCGATATGGGCGACGAAAAAGCCCAGGACGCCACCGACCTTCGCTTTGTGATCGCGGTGCGCGACCGCACCCATCTCGATGCCGTGCTGCGCATCCTCAAGCGCACGCCATCGGTGATGCGGGCGCAGCGCGTGCGGCCCGGGGTACCGGTCGACTGACTCAGCCCGGCGCCGCCGGGTAGCTCACCCGCAGCACTTCCACCTCCTGTGCCCCCGCGGGTGTCACCAGCGTGGCCACGTCGCCGACCCGGGACTTGAGCAAGGCACGGGCAATCGGCGAGATCCAGCTGACCTGCGCTTGCGCGCTGTCGGCCTCGTCAATGCCCAGGATGGTGATGGTGCGTTCCTGGCCGGATTCTTCAGCGTAGGTAACGGTAGCCCCGAAAAACACTTGGTCGTGGCCGTGGTGCAGCGTCGGGTCGGTGATCTCGGCCAGTTCCAGCCGCTGGGTCAGGAAGCGGATGCGCCGGTCGATTTCGCGCAGGCGTTTCTTGCCGTAGATATAGTCGCCGTTCTCGGAGCGGTCGCCGTTGCTGGCCGCCCAGTGCACGATGTCGACCACTTTGGGTCGCTCGTCGTCGATCAGTTGCAGCAGTTCGGCGCGCAGGTGCGCGTAGCCCCGCGGCGTGATGTAGTTCTTGCCGCCCGCCGGTAGCGGTGGCAACACGCCCGCGTCGTCATCCTCGCCATCGGTTTCCCGGGTGAAAGCCTTGTTCATGGTGCAAGCATAGCCAGCACGGCGCCGGAATGCCAATGAGGGGCCGTCGAGTGAAATGATTGACCTGCAAGGTGAGCTCGTTGGACAGCACCTCGTCGAGGCCCGATTCATGAGTGGCAGCTTCCAGCTCCGCCGCTGCTGGAGGATACATTCCACCAATCACACATCCCACGGAGCTGTACGGCCTCCGAACCGCAGCGCGAGGAAGTCGATCAGCAGCCGCAGCGCCAGCGGCAGGTGCTGGCGCGACAGGTAGATGGCGTGGACGCCCATCGTCTCGAGCTCCATGCTGGGCAACACCTGCTTGAGCCTCCCCGTCCGCAGGTCGGCTCCTGCGAGATAGGTCGGAAGGATGCCGATGCCCGCGCCCGCCAGCACGGCGCTGCGCAACACCGACGTTTCGTTGGACGAGAAGGACTCGATGCCGGCGAGGTCCGAGGCCGTCGATCCCTGGCCAAGCCGGAACTGCGCCGTGCTGACCAGCGCGTGACTCAGGCACCGGTGCTGGCGCAGGTCGATCGCGCGGCGCGGCGTGCCGTTGGCCTTCAGGTACGCCGGCGAGGCGCACACGACCGAGCGGCAGGTCGCGAGCCGCCGCGAGATCAGCGTGGGCTCCAGCGTGTTGGTGACGCGCACCGCGAGGTCGATGCGCTCGGCGGCAAGGTCCACCGCGCGTTCGGCGATCATCAGCGACAGCTGCACCTTCGGATGCAGGTGCTGGAACTCCACCAGCACCGCCGCGAGCTGGGACTCCGCGAACGACTGGGAACTGGCCAAGCGCAGCCTTCCGCTCGCTTCGCGGCCCGCCGCCCCTGCCAGGCTCTGCATGTCCTCCGCCAGATCCAGCATCTGCCGGCACGACGCGAGCGCAGACTGCCCCGCTTCCGTCAGGCTGATGCGGCGTGTCGTGCGATGCAACAGGCGCGCATTCAGCCAGGTCTCCAGGGCAGCCAGGTAGCGGCTGACCATGGCGGTGGACATGTCAAGCGCGTTGGCGGCCTGCGTGAGGCTGCCCTGTTCGACGACGGTCACGAAAACACGCGTGGCGGTAAGGCGATCCATGAAGCTCCTTCATGCATTCCGACGATCCATGCAACAACCATTGTATTGAATCACTATTTATCTACTTGATTGCGGCAAATAAAGTGAGCGCTCCTCCTACTCCGAACCGAAGAAAGAACCTCATGACCATCGCTTTCAGGCTCCTGCGCCAACTCGTCCCGGCCCTGTCACTGGGTGTCGTCGCCGCCGGCAACGTCGGCGCGCAAGCGCCCGTCCCACTGGCCGTCAAGGTCTACAACGCCGATGCCAACAGCTTCCATGTGAACGCGGTGGTGGTCAGCGGCAAGAGCGAAGCCCTGGTCATCGACACCGGCTTCACCCGCGCCGACGCGCTGCGCGTCGCGGCCAACGTGCTGGACAGCGGCAAGACGCTCAGGACCATCTTCATCAGCAACGCCGACCCGGACTTCTACTTCGGCGCCGAAACGCTCAAGGGCGTCTTCCCGCAGGCCCAGGTGGTCACCACGCCCGCCGTGCGCGAGAAGATCCAGGCCAAGCTGGCCGGCAAGGTCGCGTTCTGGGGACCGAAGATGGGTGCGAACGCGCCGAAGCAGCCGATCGTCCCCGAAGCGATCAACGGCACCACGCTCACCATTGACGGTGAAGCGATCGAAGTGCGCGGCACCACGGGCGAACTGGCCGCGCGGCCCTATGTGTGGATTCCGTCGATCAAGGCCATCGTCGGCAACATCGCGGTGTTCGGCAACCTGCACGTGTGGACGGCCGACACCCAGAAGACCAGCGAGCGCCTGGCCTGGCTTGCGCAGCTCGACGAGATGATCGCCCTCAAGCCGGCGCTGGTCGTGCCCGGCCACATGGCCGCCGGCACTACCCTCGACGCAAGCGCCATCACCTACACCCGCGACTACCTGAAGCGCTTCGAAGCGGAACTGCCCAAGGCCGGCAACGGCAGCGAGCTGATCGCGACGTTGCAGAAGGCCTACCCGCAAGCCGGGCTGGGGGTGGCGCTGGACATCGGCGCGAAGGTGAACAAGGGCGAGATGCCTTGGTAAGCGGCTGACAAAAAGGGCCCCCGCCAAAGCAGGAGCCCTCAAAGGGTAGCGCTCAACGCAACTCTCCGGTCCCAGTCTTCGGAAACGCCGCCCGGTAACAGTTGACCGCAGCGGCGGCGCGTTTGCGGTCTGGCTAAAATCTCCTAGATGTCGCGTATCCGCCTCCTCGTCGTCTGGCTCATCATG
The DNA here is from genome assembly GCA_025361305.1 of Burkholderiales bacterium. Classification (GTDB taxonomy): domain Bacteria; phylum Pseudomonadota; class Gammaproteobacteria; order Burkholderiales; family Burkholderiaceae_C; genus Ramlibacter. The sequence continues at coordinate 3,163 of JANYAN010000352.1, read as the reverse complement.
GCCGCGCTCCCGCTCCAGGGATTCGCGGCCGTGACGATGCTCTTCTGCCCGGCGCAAGAGGCTGAACATGTCCACGCCTTGAATGCTGGAGTTGGGGCGGCACAAGACCAGGACCAGGACCAGGACCAGGATTCGGCCGACAACTGCGGCGTCTGTGCCTCCTGCTGTCATTCCGTCATGATCGGTGAATTCGTTCCCGCTTCCCGCCTGGCACGGCTGCCGCGTGCCGACATTGCCGAACCCGTCGTTCTGATCCAGGTCCGCGCTACTCCCGTTCCTGACAAACCACCTCGCGCCTGATCGGGCCGCGCCAGCGCCACCGCTGGCCGCCGACGCTGCTCGAAGCCCGTCGCCCGCTTATGCAGCCGACGGCCCTTCTCTCATTACGCGAGGTTCTCATGCTCAAATTTTTGCCTGTCGCGCGACTGGCCGTCCCCATTGCTTTGATGCCCCTCGGGGCCTTTGCGCAGAGCGCCAAACCGGCGCAGTTACCTGCTTCGTCGGCAGCTCCCGCGCTTGAATACCGTTCGGTGCTTGAGGGCTACAAGCGCTTTGACGACGTCAAGGTCCAGCCATGGAAAGACAGCAATGCCACCGTCGGCCAGGTGGGCGGCTGGCGCGCCTATGCCAAGGAGGCGCAGGATTCGCCCGCGTCGGCGCCGCCCGCACCGGGGCAGGCGAAGCCATGAAGACGCGAGCACCACACTACCTCGCAGGCGCCGCGATCGCCCTGCTGCTTGCCGGATGCGCCGCAACCAGCATCGACGACACGGTTGCAAAAGCGAACAGGGACACACAAGGCTTCACCGCCGGCAAGCTGGAGCTCAGTCGCACCGAACAGCAGCGACGCGCACGCGAGCAGTTGGCGCAGGATTTGCTTTCCAAGCCGCTGGCGATGGACGATGCCGTGCAGCTGGCATTGGCGAACAGTCCGGCGGTCCAGGCATTGCTCGCGCAAACCTGGGCCGATATCGCGGCCGCGAATCAGTCGGGGCGCATTGCCAATCCGCTCTTCACCTTCGAGCGCGCGCGTTTGAACACCGAACTCGAATTCGACCGGCTGCTGTCGTTCGGTCTTCTGGATCTCCTCACATTGCCGCAGCGGCAGGCAACCGCGCGAAATCAGGCGCTGCGGGCCAGGGTGCAATTGAGCGCCGCGGCCGTCGAGATGGTCAGCCGAGTACGCCAGACCTGGATAAGAGCCGTCGCTGCACGGCAAAACTTCGAATACGCGCAGCAAGTCAAGCAAGCCGCCGAAGCCAGCGCCGAACTCGCCAAGCGCATGCAGCAGGTCGGCAACTTCACGAAGCTCCAGCGCGCCCGCCAACAGGTCTTCTACGCGGACGCCGCCGCGCAACTTGCCTCCGCACAGCAGGCCGTCACCTCGACGCGCGAGGAACTGGTCCGCCTGCTGGGTTTGGACGACAAACAGACCGTGCAGCTGCAGCTGCCGGATCGGCTGCCAGACCTGCCGGCGCAGCCAAGAGCTGCCACAGAGGTCAGCGCCGCAGCGACAGAAGAACGGCTGGACGTTCAGCTCGCCCGGCTGCGCCTGGATGCCGCCGGTAAGGCTCAAGGCTTGCGCCTGCTGAGCAGCTTGTTCGATACCGATATCGGCGCGCGGCATGACACCGTATTCGACAACGGCACCGGGCAACGAACAAGCCGCAACGGCTACGAGATCGACATCCGGTTGCCGCTCTTCGATTGGGGTGGCGCGCAGCGCGCGTCGATGAACGCCCAGTCGCTGGCCGCCGCCAATCAATACGAAGCGGTCATCCGCGCCGCGTCTTCGTATCTGCGCGAGAGCTATTCGGCCTATCGCACAGCCTACGACCTGGCCAGGCATTACCGGGACGAGATCGTGCCATTACGCAAGACCATGGCCGAAGAAAACGTGCTTCGCTATAACGGCATGTTGATCGGCGTCTTCGAGTTGCTGGCCGAGACGCGCGAGCAGATCGCGAGTGTGATGGCGGCGATCAACGCGCAGCAGCAATTCTGGCTGGCCGATGCCGGGCTTTCCGCTTCGGTCATCGGAAGCCCCGTCGCCACCGGCCCCACATCGACGTCCAGCGGCGCCGACGCCCCAACCCACTAGGTGCGACTCATGACCAACCGCAGAAGCTTTCTATCTGGCGCCAGCGCGATTACCGGCGCAATTGCCGCAGCATCGGTGAGCAAAGTGGCCTTGGCCGCTTTGCCCGAACCCGCAACGCAATCCAGGCCGGACACCATGCCGCCGCTGGTGCCCAACACCGGCCAGCCGTACAACCCCGTGGTGACACTGAACGGCTGGACCTTGCCTTGGCGCATGAACAACGGCGTCAAGGAGTTTCACCTGGTCGCCGAACCCGTGGTGCGCGAGATGGCGCCCGGCTTCAAGGCGCACCTTTGGGGCTACAACGGCCAGTCGCCCGGGCCGACGATCGAAGTGGTCGAGGGCGATCGCGTTCGCATCTTCGTGACCAACAAGCTGCCCGAGCACACCAGCATCCATTGGCACGGCCAGCGCATTCCGAACGGCATGGATGGCGTGAACGGGCTGACGCAGAAGGCGATACAACCTGGCAAGACCTACGTGTACGAATTCGCCGCGCGCCGGCCGGGCACCTTCATGTACCACCCTCATGCCGACGAGATGACGCAGATGGCGATGGGGATGATGGGCTTCTGGGTGACGCATCCGAAGGGAAAGCATCCGCTGATCGCCGAAGTGGATCGCGACTTCGTCTTCCTGCTCAACGCGTACGACATCGACCCGGGTGCGTACACGCCCAAGATCATGACGATGCTCGACTTCAATCTCTGGTCATGGAACAGCCGTGTGTTCCCTGGAATCGACTCCTTCAATGTGCGCCTGGGTGACAAGGTCCGCATGCGCATCGGCAACCTGACCATGACCAACCATCCCATGCATCTGCACGGGCACGAGTTCGTCGTGACGGGAACCGATGGCGGCCCGACGCCTTCGACTGCACGTTGGCCGGAGGTCACGACCGATGTGGCCGTGGGCCAGATGCGGCAGTTCGAGTTCGTGGCGAACGAGGAAGGCGACTGGGCTTTTCATTGCCACAAGAGCCACCACACGATGAACGCGATGGGTCATGAAGTGCCGACGATGATCGGAGTCGATCATCGCAAAGTGGTCAAGGAGATCACG
>JANYAN010000285.1 GCA_025361305.1 Burkholderiales bacterium | reverse complement strand
CCTGCAGCTTGGCCGGCGAAAACGCCAGCGGCGCCATGGCGCTAGCGCCCGTCCCCATGTCGACACCCTGGAATGACTGGATCGCCTTGGTCCAGCTATCGCCCAGATGTTGCTGGAACTGCTGCGTGGCTTTCGCCCAGTCTGCTTCAGAATTCATCTCTTGTCTCCTGATACCTTGTTATTCGGGTTAACCCGAGTATCCCATTAATCATGTTGCGGTGCAACAATTTTTCCGGGCCTGAAGCTGAATGCTTGTCGTAATGATGGGTTGGCTTTATGTCGCGCTGATGATGGCTGTGGCACAGGCAACAGGCCCAGAGGGCAGCCTTTCCGGCGCCCTCATCACATTCGTATTCTATGGCGCAGCGCCCGTGGGACTACTGGCTTATGTGACGTCCTCACCGGCCCGCAAGCGGGCTGCAGGAGCACGGGAATCGCACGAACCGGCGCGTGGGCAATCTGCGAAGTCAGACCAGCCAGATGCTGGCGGAAAATCGGCCGCTGACGCCGTCGCGCCGGTGCGAAAAGAACCTTGACGGGTTGCTTGCGGTGCACCACTCGCCCGTGCCGTCGTTGCCGTAGATGCGGGTGACTCCGAGCGCGTGCAGGCGCAGGCGCGCCAGGCCGGCCAGATCGGCCAGCCACTTGCCCCGGCCGTGTGCCCTGAACATGGCCGCCGCTGCGGGGTCGCTCGCCTCGAATACTGCCTTGACCTCCGGACCGACTTCAAAGGCCTGCGGCCCGATGGAGGGACCAAGCCAGGCCAGTGTGTCCGATGCCTGCGCCGGCTCATCCCCACGCGCTTTCCAGAACGCGCGGCATACGACCTCGAGCACACCCTGCCCTTCCCGACCGGCCAGCCCGCGCCAGCCAGCGTGCGCAGCAGCCACCGCACGGCCTTCAACGTCTGTCAGCAGCACCGGCAGGCAATCGGCGACCAGGATGGTGCAGGCAATACCCTGCACAGTCGTGATGCAGGCGTCGGCGGTCACGCCGTCCACCGTCGCACCACAAATTGTTGCGAACTCGCACCCGTGGACTTGCTGCAGAAATACGGGCCTCGCCCCAAGCGCCTGGGCCAGACGGGTCCGGTTGGACGCAACTGCATCAGGGCGATCGCCGACATGGTCACCGAGATTCAGGCTGTGATAGGGGCCCACCGAGATACCGCCTACGCGTGTGCTGAACCCCGCCCGGACATGGTCAGGCACCGGAAAAGAGGCCTGGAGCCAGGGTATTGCCAAGACCGTTCAGGCCTCGTTGTCGGGGCAGTTGGACGGTTGCGCCTTCTGGAACGCCGGATTCGCCATGCATGCGTCAAAGGCAGCCATCGTTCGCGGCAGGCCGTCCAGATTCGCGTTCATGCGCCGGCCATTGAAGATCTGCGGCACCAGACAACAGTCGGCCAGGCTAGGGCTCTCGCCATAACAATAGGTCGTAGCCGGAAGCAGGGATAGCTCGCGCTCGAAGGTTTCCAGACCGTCCCGCACCCAGTGGCGGTACCAGGTGTTCTTGGATTCCTCATCGACCTTGAGATCGCGCACCAGGTACTTGAGTACCCGCAGGTTGTTCAGCGGATGGATCTCACACGCGATCAGTTGCGCCAGCGCACGCACACGGGCTCGGCCCAGTGGATCGCTCGGCAGCAGCGGCGGCTCGGGATGGGTCTCGTCGAGGTATTCGATGATGGCCATTGACTGCCCCAGCCTCAGTCCCGCGTCGGTTTCCAGCGTGGGCACCAGCAGCGAGGGCGACACGGCAGCATAGGCGGCCTGCTTCTGTTCGCCTTTGACCAAGTGCACCGGGATGTAGTCGTAACCCAGGCCCTTGAGCTCCAGGGCAATGCGAACGCGAAACGACGCCGAGGAGCGGAAGTAGTTGTAGAGCTTCATGCATTCAAGGATAAACCGGATGGCAAGGCGCTGTCGCACTTGCCCCTAAACTGCGAGGCAGATCAAGTGCACCCCACGCTTCGCTGCCCCCCGAGGGGTTTTTGCCTGGGGGCGGCCCGTCGTCAAAAAAGGAGATCGACCATGTTGCATCCCCAAGCCCGCGCCCTGCTGCGGCTGATGGAGGAAAAGGGCGTGCCGCCCACTCACACCCTCTCACCGCTGGAGGCACGCGCCTTCTATCGCGAGCGGCGCCGCATCACCCAGCCGGCGCCACCCGAGGTTGCACTGGCCCGCGACCTGAGCGCCCCAGGGCCGGGCGGCGCGATCAGTCTGCGGCTCTATCGTCCGCGCGGCAGCCAGGCCAGCCAGAAGCTCCCGGCCCTTGTGTACTACCACGGCGGGGGCTGGGTCATTGGCGACCTGGACACCCACGACACGTTGTGCCGTGAACTGGCCAATGGCTCGGGCTTCGCGGTGGTGGCCGTTGACTATCGCATGGGGCCCGAGCACCGGTTTCCGGCGGCCGTCGACGACGCGGTGGCCGCTGCGCGCTGGGTCCGCGCCAACGCCGGCGAGCTGGGACTGGACCAGGGCCGCATGGCCGTTGGCGGCGACAGCGCAGGCGGCAATCTGGCTGCCGTGGTCGCCATCGCTGCACGCGATGCCGGAGACCTGCCGCTGGCGTTCCAGCTCCTGATCTATCCTGCGACCGACATGCGGCGCGGTGCCGCCTCGCATCAGACCAACGGCCAGGGTTACCTGCTGACCCAGGAGACCATCACCTATTTTCACGACCACTACATCGACGACGTGAAACACGATCTGGACTGGCGCGCATCGCCGCTGTTGCACGACGACCTGGGGCGCTTGCCGCCGGCGTTCGTGCTGACCGCTGGGTACGACCCGCTGCGCGACGAGGGCGTCCAGTACGCCCAGCGCCTGACCGAATCGGGCAGCCCCGCCACCCTCGTGTGTTTCGAGCGGCAGATCCACGGCTTCATTACCATGGGCAAGGTCATCGATGAGGCTAACGTCGCCGTATCGGTCTGCGCCGCGCAGCTGCGGCAGGCACTGGCGACAGCCTGAGCAAGGAGCAGCCATGAAAGCGCAGCAGAACGAGCTGATCACCCGCATCGGGCCGGGCACCGCCTGCGGTGCCGTGCACCGCAGCTACTGGCAGCCGGTCGCGCTGGTGGATGAATTCAATCCCGCGCTTGATCCGCGGATGGACAAGCGCCCCGTCAAGGCCGTGCGCGTGCTGGGCCAGGACCTGGTGCTGTTCAGGGACGCGCTGGGCGGGTGGGGCTTGCTGGACCGCCACTGCCCCCACCGCGGCGCCGACCTGTCGTATGGCCGCAATGAGGGCGACGGCCTGCGCTGCCCGTTTCATGGCTGGAAGTTCGACAATTCCGGCCGCTGCCTGGACACGCCCGCCGAGCCTGCAGGCAGCAGGCTGTGCGAACGTGTCACGCAGCGCAGCTACCCCGTGCTGGAGCGCAGCGGAATAGTGTTCGGCTGGCTGGGTGATGCGGGCTTGACGCCTCCGCCGTTTCCCAGCTTCGACTGCTTTGTGGCGCCAGCTAGCCACACCTTCGCCTTCAAGGGACTGTGGAACGCGAACTGGCTGCAGGCATTCGAAGTAGGTATCGACCCGGCCCACCCCTCTTTCCTGCATCGCTTTCTGGCGGACGAGGCCCTCGAACACGTGGGTGACAACGCGGCAGGAAAGCAGTTTCGCAGCGCCAGCGTGGGCGAGTTCGGTGGCCAGCGCTGGCCGATGACCCGCATCATGCGCGAGTTCCATCAGCCCGAGATCAGCTTTGAGCCGATGCCCTGGGGCATGCAGCTGACGGCGTTGCGTCGGATGACCGACCAGCTCACGCACGTGCGCATTACGCAAGCCATTTTTCCTCACACCTTCGTGATCCCGCTGTCGGAGACGCTGACGATCACGCAGATGCACCTGCCGGTGGACGATACCCACACCTACTGGTATAGCGTCTTCACCAGTTTCGACAAACCCGTGGACCGGGAGGCGATGCGCAGCCAGCGGTTGCAGTTCGTTGACTTGCCCGATTACCTGCCCAAGGCGGGCCGGCACAACCGCTGGGGGTTCAACCCCGGGGAGCAACGAGCACAGACGTACCTCGGAATGGGCGAGGACGATATCAACGTGCACGACCAATGGGCGGTCGAGAGCATGGGTGAAATCCAGGACCGGACGCGGGAACACCTGGGCACCAGCGACAAGGTCATCATGGCCAATCGCCGCATGTTGCTCAAGGCGATCGAGGCGGTGCAAACCGGTGCGCTGGCGCCCGGCATGGCCGATCCGACGCAGGCGGCGCTGATGCAAGGCCCGGACACCGTGGACGGGATTGCTCCAGCCGGCAGCTGGCCGACCTGGTGGGTGGAGCAGGTGCGCGCCAGGCGTGAACGGGCGCCGTGGACGGCCCGTGCCGGGGCCGCCGTCACCGCATGAGTCATTTTGCGCACCGCTGCGGCATCCACGACGGCGCCCGCCAGGACGCCCTGGCGCAAACAGCGCGCTTGATCGCTGCCAGCGGCGTCGAACTGGTTCGCTTTGCCTGGTGCGACCTGCACGGCGCCACGCGTGGCAAGACACTGGTGGCTTCGGCGGCGGCGCAGGCCATGCTGGACGGCGTTGGCATGGTCAGCACGCTTCTGCTCAAGGACACCTCGGACCGCACTGCGTACAAGGTATTCGAGCCAGGCGGCGCGCCGGGCCTGCCAGGGTTCGAATTCGCCAGCAACCTGCTGCTGCTGGCCGACCCTTCGAGCTACAGGCAATTGCCGTGGGCACCGGCTACCGGCTGGCTGCAGGCGCAGCCCTGGTTCCAGGACGGGCAGCCGGTCGATTTGGACACCCGCCGGGTGCTCCAACGCGCTGTGAACCGGCTGTCCCGAGCCGGCTACGGCCTGCGGTGCGGGCTGGAAATCGAATTCCACATCTACCGCATCGACGATACGCGCCCGCAGCTTGACCCCCAGCAGGCGGCATGGCCCGGCCTGGGCCCAGCCGTCTCGATGATCCATCCTGGGTACAACCTGCTCAGCGAATCCTGGTGCGACATGGCAGAGGAACCGCTGCGCATCGTCCAGCATACGGCTCAGGCACTGGGCCTGCCGCTGTTGTCGCTTGAAGTCGAGCTGGGGCCCAGCCAGGTGGAGGCCGTGTTCGAAGCAACGGACGCGCTCACCGCCGCCGACAACATGGTGCTGTTCCGCAGCGCGGCCAGACAGGCGCTGCGGCGAGCCGGCTATCACGCGACCTTCATGTGCCGGCCCCCCTTTCCCAACATCATGTCAAGCGGCTGGCACCTGCACCAGTCGCTGGTCGACGCGACCAGCGGCGCCAATGCCTTCATGCGCGATACGCCGGCCGAAGGGTCGATGCCGAACCAGGCCGGACACACGCTGTCGGCCGTCGGCGAGCACTACCTGGCGGGCCTTCTGGAACACGCCCGCGGCATGACCGTGTTCTGCACACCAACTGCGAACGGCTACGGCCGGTTCCGGCCCAATGCGCTGGCGCCGCAATCGGTACTCTGGGGCCGCGACAACCGCGGCGCCAGGCTGCGGGTGATCGGCGCATGCGGCGACAACGCAACGCGAATCGAAAACCGCATCGGCGAGCCGGCGGCCAACCCTTACCTTTACCTGGCATCGCAGATTCATGCGGGTCTGGATGGCATCGAGCGCAGGTTGACCGCGCCACCGGCGACAGACGCCCCCTATTGCGGTGCCGACGTCAGCTTGCCAACGAGCCTGGGCGAAGCGCTTGAGGCATTGCACGCCGATGCGGCCCTGACGGCAGCCTTCGGTTCGCCTTTCATCGACTATCTTTCGCGGATCAAGCACTCGGAGCGGCTGCGTTTCGAGCAGGCCGATGACAAGGACGATTTTCACCAGCGCGAATACTTCAGCAGGTATTGATGATTACCGTTCACCTGATTGGCGATGACGGCCACACGGACACACTTCGCAGCCGAACCGGTCACAGCCTGATGCAGGCAGCAGTCGACGCCCGCGTGGCGGGCATCGAGGCCGACTGCGGAGGGATGATGACCTGCGGCACCTGTCACGTCTATGTCCGTGAACCTCACGCAAGCCGGTTGCCGCCGCCCGACAGCGTAGAGAGCAGCATGCTCGATTTCACCGCCGCGCCGCGCAAACCTGGCAGCCGCCTGAGTTGCCAGATCGCCCTCTCGGCCGAACTCGACGGCCTGACGGCCGACCTGCCGCCCAGCCAGTACTAGCCGTGCAGGTTGCGCGGCTCCTGATGGCCCGCGACGAGTTTGCCCAGCAGCGCCAGGAGTTGTGCCTGCTCGCCCGGGGCAAGGGGTCCGACAATCCGGCTCTGGGCCCTGGCGACCGCGCGCCGCATCTGTCGGGCCACGCGCTGGCCAGCCGGGGTGACCCAAAGCAGCTTGCGCCGCCGGTCATGAGCATCCGGCTCGCGCCGAACCCAGGCCTTGGCCTCCATCCGGCCGATGACCGAACCGAATGTTGCGGCGTCGAAAGCCACTTTCCCGGCCAGGGTGACCTGGTCTTCCCCCGGATCGTCGATCAGCGCGTTGAGAATCGCGAACTGAACCGGTGTGGCCTCGAAGGCGCCTGCCTCTTCCATGAAGATGGCCACGGCGGTCTGGTGCGCACGCCGTATCAAGTGACCCGGTGCGTGCCGGAAATCGAAGCTTTTTGCCATGCTGCAAGTGTATCGGGCGACCCCGGCGAACAGGTCTAGCTTGTCCAACGAGGTGTGAGCCTGGAGGGGGTTTGGGCGAGGCGGTTTGGCGGCTGATGGGCAGCACGCCGGTGCTGCGGCGCTTCGAGTATCGCCAGTTGCCCCGCTCGGAGCGCGGGCCGGTGTTGGCCTACCTGCAGCACTT
>JANYAN010000245.1 GCA_025361305.1 Burkholderiales bacterium | reverse complement strand
GGCTCGACCCGCATGCCGCAAATCCAGACTGCGGTGGCGCAGCTATTTGGCCGCGCACCGCTGAACAACTTGAACCCGGACGAAGTGGTTGCCCTTGGCGCTGCTATTCAGGCCAACCAGCTTGCGGGCAACAACACCTCTGGGGACCTGCTGCTGCTGGACGTGATTCCGCTGTCGTTGGGCATCGAGACCATGGGCGGACTGGTCGAGCGCATCGTGCCGCGAAATGAAACCATTCCCACAGCGAAAGCTCAGGACTTCACCACCTACCAGGACGGTCAGACGGCATTGGCGCTGCATGTGGTGCAGGGCGAACGCGACCTTGTGGCCGATTGCCGCAGCCTGGCGCGATTCGAGCTGCGTGGCATCCCTCCCATGGCTGCCGGTGCGGCACGCATCCGCGTCACCTTTACGGTTGATGCCGATGGGCTGCTCAGCGTCAGCGCGAGGGAGCAGGGCAGCGGTGTCGAAGCGCGCATTGACGTCAAGCCTTCGTACGGCCTGACGGATCAGCAGATTGCCTGGATGCTCCATGAGAGTTTTTCCACGGCCGAGCAGGACATGTTGGCACGTGCGCTGGTCGAGGCTCGGGTGGATGCGCAGCGGCTGCTGATGGCCACGCAAAGCGCTCTGGATGTGGATGGCGCCCTGCTGAGCGAATCCGGTCGGCGCGACATCCTGGCCCGGATGGATCAGCTGCGCGTCACGGCGGCCGAGAGCCAGGACGCCGCGGCGATAGAAGCCGCCACCAAGACACTGGCCGACGACACCGAAGCGTTCGCCGCGCAGCGCATGAATCACAGCATCCAGGTCGCCCTGGCAGGCAAGAACGTGGAGACTCTCTAGGCCATGCCCATCATTCGGATCCTGCCACACCCCGAGTACTGCCCCAAGGGGGCCGAAGTCAAGGCACCCGCGGGCACGTCCATCTGCGAAGCCCTGCTGGAAAACGGAATCAAGATCGAGCATGCCTGCGACATGAGCTGCGCCTGCACCACCTGTCACGTGGTGGTGCGCGAGGGGTTCAAGTCGCTCAACGAGATGGACGAGAACGAAGAAGACCTGCTCGACCGCGCCTGGGGTCTCGAGCCCAATTCGCGCCTGTCGTGTCAGGCGATCCTCGCGCAGGAAGACCTGACCGTCGAAATCCCCAAGTACTCGATCAACCATGCGAAGGAAATTCACTGACCATGCGCCAGATCGTCCTGGACACTGAAACCACGGGCCTGTCCGCCGAAGGCGGTGACCGCGTGATCGAAATCGGCTGCGTCGAACTGGTGGCGCGCAAGCTGACCGGCAACAACAAGCATTTCTACCTGAATCCCGAGCGCGACAGCCATGAAGACGCGCTCAAGGTCCATGGCATCAGCAACGAGTTCCTGCGCGACAAACCGAGGTTCGCGGCCGTGGCCGAAGAGCTGATGGAGTACCTGCGCGACGCCGAAATCATCATCCACAATGCTGCGTTCGACGTCGGCTTCCTGAACAGGGAACTCGAACTGGCGGGCCTGCCAGTGTTCAGGAGTTACGTGGGCAGCGTGACTGACACGCTGGCGATGGCCAAGGAGATGTACCCGGGCAAGCGCAACAGCCTGGATGCGCTTTGCGACCGTCTGGGCGTTGACAACTCGGGCCGCACCCTGCACGGTGCCCTGCTGGATGCCGAACTGCTGGCTGACGTGTACATCAACCTCACCCGCGGCCAGGATGCGCTGCTGATTGACATGGGCAGTACCGATGCGGCCGGCGACATCGTGACTCGCGTCGATCTTGCCGCTTTCACGCTGCCCGTGCTGACAGCCAGCGACCAGGAGGCGGCAGCCCACGAGGGCGTCCTGAAGGATCTGGACAAGGCCAGCGGCGGCAAGACGCTGTGGCGCCAGGCGGACAGCCAGGCGGCAGCTGGCCGTATGGCATAATTTGCGGCTTTCCCGCACGGGAAACGGGTGATTAGCTCAGCGGTAGAGCACTGCCTTCACACGGCAGGGGTCACATGTTCGATCCATGTATCACCCACCAGATATTGCTGAACGAGGACAAGGACTTGCGAGAAATTGCAGGTCCTTTTTACTTGGCCCGGCTAAGCTGAATGGCGCCAATGACGCTGCGGTCCATGTGGCATCATCGATCTCCGAACGCCTACAACAAGAGGAGACATACATGCCCAGGATGACCACGATGGCCGCGGCGCTGGCTGCGGCTGCCCTGCTGGCTGCTTGCACGGCCATGCCCGGTAGCCCGGATAGTCGCACCGCCACGGTGGTGCGCACCGCCAATGGCGTTGCCCACATCACTGCGCCCGATTTCGAAACCATGGCTTACGGCACGGCCTATGCACACGCGCAGGACAACGCGTGTCAGACCGCCAACCAGTTGGTCACGGTGCGCGGCGAACGTTCCCGCTATTTTGGTGGCGCCGCCACGCTCGGGCTCCTTGGGCGGCGCATGCTGCCCAACGAGGTGACCGATTTCTTCATTGCCGCGCACATGGACGACGCCGCGCTGGCCAAGGGTTGGGCGAGCACCAGTGCGGATGCGCAGGCAGTCGCGCGTGGCTATGTGGCAGGCTACAACCGGTTCCTGGCCGACTATGCGGGCAAGCTGCCAGCGGCGTGCAATGGCCAGCCCTGGGTGCGGTCGATGACGATGGCCGAGTTTGCGCGGCTGCAAGAACTGACGATGGTGCAGGCCGGCATCGCCGCCCTGGCCGACGCCATGGTTGGCGCGCAGCCTCCTGCACCCAGCGCTGCCGTGGCCGTGCCGGTCACATTGGCTGATGCTGCGCAAGCCATGCGAGAGGTGGGCCTGCTCGACTCACCGCTGGGTTCCAACGCGTGGGCGTTCGGCAAGGACAGCACCGCCAATGGCAGCGGGTTGCTGCTGGGCAATCCACATTTCCCATGGGATGGTGTCAATCGCTTCTGGCAGATGC
>JANYAN010000234.1 GCA_025361305.1 Burkholderiales bacterium | reverse complement strand
TCGCTCAGGTGGGCGGCAGCGCTATTGAGGTGGCATGGGCCAGTCACCAGGATGAAGTCCGCGAGCGCAGCGTCTAAGGTACAGCATCTTCGCCGGCGAGATGGGGGCGCGGCTCGAGAACGGACTTCCAGGCCACGACGTCGACCTGTTTGATGAATATTGCGAGCATCTGCTGGTTCGCGACGCGCAGACGCGCAAGGTAGTCGGCACTTACCGCGTGCTGACGCCCGCTCAGGCCCGGCGCCTAGGGAGCACCTACAGCGATACGGAGTTTGATCTGACGCGCCTGCGTGGCGTGCGCGAGCGCATGGTCGAGTTGGGGCGCAGTTGCGTCCACGAAGACTATCGCCACGGAGGTGTGATCCTTGCGCTCTGGGGTGCCCTGGCTGAGTTCATGGTGCGCAACCGGCTGGACACGATGATCGGCTGCGCCAGCATTCCGATGCTGCATGAGGGAGTGGTCAGCGGTCATGCTGCAGCCAGCATATGGAATCAGCTGAGCCGCACGCACATGGCAGACATTGAATACCGGGTTCTTCCCCGCCTGGCGTTGCCCGTGGAGCAGCTCGATGGCAGTTTGATGGTGGAACCACCTGCCTTGATCAAGGGCTACCTGCGGCTGGGCGCCAAGGTGCTGGGCGCACCGGCCTGGGACCCCGACTTCAATACGGCTGACCTGCCGATGCTGATGCGCATCGGCGACCTGCCGCCGCGCTACCGCAAGCACTTTCTGGGGGCGTGATGGGCACCCGGTTCGATGCTCTGGGTGCTCCGATACAAGGCTTCGCACCCGGCGCTTCGAACGAACATGACGACGCGCCGGGTCACAATCGCTACCGCACCGTCTTCATCTCCGACGTGCATCTGGGCACGCCCGGCTGTCAGGCAGTGGCACTGCTGGATTTCCTCAAGACGCATTCCAGCGACAACCTGTACCTGGTAGGCGACATTGTCGACGGCTGGCAGCTGCGTCGCCGCTGGCACTGGCCGCAGGCACACAACGATGTGGTCCAAAAGCTGCTGCGCAGTGCCCGCAAGGGATGCCGCGTGGTCTATGTGCCGGGAAACCACGATGAATTCGCGCGCCAGTTCGTCGGACACCAGTTCGGTGGGATCGAAGTGCGCGAGGAAGCGGTGCACGTCACCGCACAGGGCCGCCAGCTCTGGGTGATCCATGGCGACTACTTTGATGGCGTGATCCAGTGCGCCAAATGGCTGGCCTACCTGGGCGACAACCTCTACGAGTTCACGCTTAGGCTCAACCGTCACCTCAACACAATGCGTGGGCGCCTGCGGCTGCCGTACTGGTCGCTGTCGGCCTTTCTCAAGCATAAAGTCAAGAAGGCGCTTAACTACGTAACCGATTTCGAGGCCGCGGTCGCCGGAGAGGCCGGGCGGCGCGGCCATCACGGCGTCGTCTGCGGGCACATCCATCGGGCGGAGATGCGCGAGATCGACGGCATCCTGTACTGCAACGATGGCGATTGGGTGGAGAGCCGTACGGCGCTGGTCGAACACCATTGCGGACGACTGGAACTCGTGGAATGGTCCGATTCGCATTCCGTGCTGGTCCCGGCTGATCATCAGCAAAAGGAACAAATATGAAGATTGCCCTCGTAACGGACGCATGGCAACCGCAGGTCAACGGGGTCGTAACGACTCTGGTGGAACTCTGCAAGGAACTTGCCGCCACCGGGCACCAAGTCCACGTGATCGAGCCGGGCCAATTCAGGACGCGGCCCTGTCCGGGATACGCGGGCATTGATCTGGCGGTCGCGCCAGGCAAGCGGCTTGCGCAGGCGCTTGACGCCTTTGAGCCCGACGCAATCCACCTGGCGACCGAGGGGCCTCTGGGATGGGCGGGCCGGCGGTATTGCCTGAAGCGCAGGCTGGCGTTCACCACTGCGTTCCATACCAAGTTTCCGGAGATCGTCAATGCTGCCGTGAAGGTACCCGTGTCCTGGGGCTATGCGCTGATGCGACATTTCCATAAAGCCTCGTCGGGCGTCATGGTGCCCACGCCAAGCGTGTTGAGAATGCTTGAGCGCAAGGGCTTTCGCAACCTGCGGTCGTGGACGCACGGCGTGGGTACCGAACTCTTTGCCTTTCGCGAGACGGCACAGCCTTGTCTGTTGATGGAAGGCCTGCCGCGCCCCGTGGCGTTGTTCGTTGGGCGCGTATCCTACGAGAAGAACATTGAAGCCTTCCTAAATATGGAATTCCCGGGAAGCAAGGTGGTCTGCGGCGTCGGGCCGGTGCAGGCCCGACTGCAGGAGCGGCATCCCCATGCGCGCTGGCTTGGCCTGTTACCCCGGGATGAATTGGCCCGTGTCTATGCCGCGGCTGACCTGCTGGTTTTTCCCAGCCACGCCGATACGTTTGGCCTGGTCATGGTCGAGGCCATGGCCACAGGCACGCCGGTCGCCGCCTTCCCGGTCGACGGTCCGCTGGAAGTCCTCAGCCGCGTGGGGCCGAACGGGAAGGGCACAATGGGCGGAGCCATCGACGTCAATCTGCGCCAGGCGTGCTTCAATGCACTGGCCCTAGGCAGGATGCCCGCGGCCGCGCACTTGACTTCAGTTGGGCCTACGCGAGCGAGCTTTTTGCCAGATTCCTCGTCCCCGCGCGCGGGCCAGACGGGTCTCGCGCAGTGGCACCGGCCACCGGCATTGTCACGAATTTGTCATCCAGCGGGTGAATACTGTCACGGTTTCGTCACTATCCGGTCATCCCCACATGTCGCCTCCCGCATCGCCCGTTGCCCAGGTCGTCCCCTTCCTTGACCGTGACGACAGCATCCTGGCTTTCAACCAGCGGGTGCTCGACTGGGCACGTCGACCCGACGTGCCGCTGCTGGAAAGGTTGCGCTACCTGTGCATTGTTTCGTCAAACCTCGATGAATTCTTCGAGGTCCGTGCGGCGCCTCACCTGACGGCCATGCAGAACGGTGATCGCAAGGGCCTGTACTCGGTGCAATCGTTCGAGGCGCTGGCTGCCGGCGCCCATCGGCTGGTGGAGCAGCAGTACTCGCTGTACAACGACGAGTTGATGCCGACATTCGCGGAGCACGGAATCGAGATCGTCTCGCATGGCGACCGCGACGCGGCTCAGAAGCACTGGGTGGACGAGTACTTCGAGCGTGACGTTCGGCCGCTCTTGATTCCGGTGGGGCTGGACCCGGCCCATCCGTTCCCGCAGGTGGCCAACAAGTCGCTGAATTTCATCGTGCAGCTCAGCGGCAAGGACGCCTTCGGCCGGGAAAACGAGATCGCGATCGTCAAGGTGCCACGGGTGCTGCCCCGGCTGATCCGGATGTCGGCCAAGGTGGCGGGCCGCAAGGCCTTGTTCGTCTCGTTATCGAGTGTCATCCGGGCCCATCTGGACGACCTGTTCCCGGGCCGGGCAGTCGGCCAGTTTTCGCAATTCCGCGTGACCCGGCATTCAGACCTTGCGGTGGACGAGGACGACGTGCGAAACCTTCGTACGGCGCTGCGGGTTGGCCTGCAGCACCGGCACTACGGCCAAGCCGTCCGTCTGGAGGTGTCTGCAGGCTGTTCCGAACACCTGTCAAGTTTCCTTCTGGAGCAGTTCAACCTGCCCGCGCAGGCACTTTATCGTGTCCATGGGCCGGTGAATCTGGTGCGACTGCAGCAACTGATCGACCTGGTCGAAGCGCCGCATTTGCTGTTTCCACCGTACAAGGCTTCCTATCCGGCGCAGCTGATCCCCGGCCAGTCCTTCTTCGAGCGCCTGCGCCAAGGTGACGTTGTCATCCACCAGCCGTTCGAAAGCTTTGACGGCGTGCTCGATTTCCTGCGCGAAGCGGTGAATGACCCGGATGTGCTGGCGATCAAGCAGACGATTTACCGTACCGGAGCCGACCCGGCGCTGCTGGGACTGCTGCGGGAAGCCGTGCGACTGGGCAAGGAGGTTACGGCGGTAGTGGAGCTCAAGGCGCGCTTCGACGAAGAGGCCAACATCAACTGGGCCGAAAGCCTGGAGTCAATCGGTGCGCAAGTGGTCTATGGCGTAGTCGCGCTCAAGACCCACGCCAAGATGTTGCTGTTGACGCGGCGCGAGGGCCGGCGCCTGGTGCGCTATGCCCACCTTTCCACGGGTAACTACAACCCCACGACGGCGCGCCTGTATACCGACCTGAGCTACCTGACGGCCGACACCCAGCTGACCAGTGATATCGAAGCGGTCTTCGTCCACCTGGCCAGCCAGAGTCGGCTGCCCAGGCTAAGCAAGGTGCTGCTGGCGCCGTTTCACCTGCAGCGCAAGCTGGTCGAGAAGATCGATGCACTGGGCGACGCGGCAGCCAATGGCACGCCCGGACGCATCGTCGCCAAGATGAACGCCCTGACCGATGAGGACCTGATGCTGGCACTGGTTCGCGCCGGCCAAAGGGGCGTGAAGATCGATTTGCTGGTGCGTGGCGCCTGCATGCTTCCGGCACGACTGCCGGGCGTAACGGACAACATCCGTGTTCGGTCGGTAGTTGGCCGCTTTCTTGAGCATTCCCGCGTCTTCTACTTCCGGACCGGTCTGGACGAGGACCTGTATCTTTCCAGCGCCGACTGGATGAACCGCAACATGTTGCGGCGTATCGAACTGGCCTGGCCAGTGACTGACCCGGCGCTGCGCCAGCGCATCGTCGATGAATGCCTGGTGCCTTACCTGCACGACGACCGGGACGCCTGGGACCTGATGCCCGATGGAACATACAAGCGTGTCAAGGGCGCCGACGAGCCCAAGGGCCATGGTGCCCAGGCCGCGCTGATGGCGCGCTATGGCGCGCGCCACGCCCGTTCGGCAGAATGATCATGGACCTTGTCCTGTGGCGACACGCCGAGGCTGAGGACTGGGTCGAGGGTTGCGACGATCTGCAGCGGTCGCTGACGTCGCGCGGGCAGAAGCAGGCTGCGCGAGTTGCCACATGGCTGGACAGCCAGTTGCCCGAGAGCGCTGTCATCCTGTGTAGCCCCGCCCGGCGCTGCGAGCAAACGGCGCTCGCCCTGGGCCGCAAGTACAAGATCCGCAAGGAACTGGGACCAGAGGGCCTGGTCGCCGACGTGCTGGAGGCCGCCCAATGGCCGTCTGCCAGGCAGGCAGTGATGGTGGTTGGACATCAACCTGCGCTCGGCGAAGTCATCGCCCAGCTATTGCAGCTTCAGCACCAGACCTGTCAGGTGCGTAAAGGCACGGTCTGGTGGCTGCGCACGCGCGAACGTGACGGGCACCAGCAGAACATTGTGGTCGCCGTGCAGTCCCCGGACGTGCTCTGAGGGTGCGTCTCACTCCTTGGCTGGGCGTCCGGTCTTGACCGCAGGGACAGCGCCCATGGACGCCAGGAACGCGACGTCGCTCATGGCGGCGCGCGCTTTTCAGTAGTCCTCGTCGTCGTCCGGTGGCACAGTCCGGCTGTAGTCGAGTTCCAGGTACTGGGTCTTCCGGTCGGCCCGCATCACCAGCCGCGCCAGAAATGCACGCCCGTCGGTCAATCCGACATCCAGCAGGTAAGGGCCTGCCGGCAATTCCGGCAGGCGAAAGAAGCCCTGCGCGTCGGTGCGGGCCACGCCGCCCATGCTCCCAGTGGCTCTGACCGATACAACGGCACCGGCGAAAACCTTCGCGTCCATCGTGCCCACCACTCGGCCGACCAATTCGCCCGCCTGCGCGGTGCCAGCGGTCAGGGCCAGCAGCCATGCCAGCACCTGTGCTCCCCGGCGCGCGTCAATTCCTGTCGGCCTGCCCATCTTCACCATCCCACCAAGGCGCCGGCATGACCCGCCGGCCCACGCCATGTGTCACCCCCCATGGCAGAGCTCAGCCGCACGCTGATCGAACTGTTCTTGTAGTAGCCCGCAAAGTGGCGGGCACCAGCCCCGTGAGCGGAAACCAACACATCGTCGCCGCTGTGGGGGGCGATGTCGATCGCACCGCTGGTCTTGTTGGCGCCACCCGTGATGTTGCGCGTGGGCATGTTGCCGGTCATCAGCAATCCGTCGGGCTGGCGCTTTGCGTCCGGAACGGCCGGCTGCTCGATGGTCTTTCCGTCCTCGCCCCGGCGCGACGCGCTCGGTTTGAGCGGCTGGTAGTTGGTCAGGAAATTGGTGCTGTAAGTGGGGTGGCCGCCGTCCTCGATGATCAGTTTGATGGCGGGGTCGGGATCGTCTGGATAGCCATCGCGGTTCCTGTCCTCGTAGGTCGGAAAGGTCGCGTCGTTGAACGTGCCGATGGCGTCCTGCAGCGCGCATGGCCGGTCCTTGTCCGCAGCCGAGCCCAGCGTGATCGGGTAGTTGCCACCGGTGGTCGTGAAGCACGAGCCTGCGCTGCCGACCAACGCGCCGGTCAACGCAACCCCAATGATCGTTTGCGGCTGGGCGTGGTCCGCGGTAACCACCATTAGCGCATGCTTGTCGTCGGCCAGGCGCCTGCGCGTGGCGGCGATCGCCAGGTCGAGTTCGATCACATCGTAGATTGCGCGGTCGTATTCCAGGATGTGGCCGTACTTGTCTGGCTGCGATTGCTCCACCAACAGCATCCAGCCACCATCCCTGCGACGCGTCTTTCCGGCCAGGGCGTCGAGCACCGAGATCGCCTTGTCGACCATGTCGGTCTTCATCGGCACCTTACGGAAGCACTCGGCCACGGTGGCGCCGCATCCCGTGCCTTGGGGCGGCACCACATTCATGCCGATCTCTGGGTCTTTCACGCCCTTGCCGCGGATGGTGGCGGCGCCATGCGCGATCAACCGGTCCAGCGTACCGGGCAGGTTGTCGGGGCCCAGTCCGCTGGACGTGGTGCGGAATTCCCCGGTAAAAACGCCCAGCAGTTTGTGGTCGGTAGGTGCAGCACGCAGTTCATCCAGAATGCGCACCACGCTATAGCCTTTGGCCGGTGCGACGTCGGCCATGAGGTCCACATCGGTGCGGCCACCCCGGCTGTACTGGTAGAAGTCCTTGAGTTGTGGATTCTTCTCGCTCATCCAGTGCACCGCGCCGCCGCCCATCAGCACGTCCAGGGGTTGCGCGAGGTCAGCCAGCGAGGCGTAGCCGGTCTTTTTCAGTTCCGTGGCGTCGTCGTAGTGCCCGATCATCTGCTGGGCAATGTTCAGGTAGTTGCGCCGGGAGCGGTTGTGCGCCTGTGCCGCGGCTGGCGTGGCGTCGACCAGAAAGGCATCGGTGACCACGCCGATCTTCCAGCCGTGGACGCGCTTCATGTATTCGAACACTGTCTCGATGCGCGGGTTGTCCAGCGGGTTCTCGGGCGTGTTGTCGACGGCCACCTGCAACGCATTGTTCGACTGCTTCATGCCGCTGAGCGGGCTGGCCATGCCGGGCGCCGAGTCGGTGATGATGCTGTCGAAGGCTGTCGTCCGACTGATGCCCTGGGCCTGCATCTTCTGCATGGCCAGAGTATCCTGAACCCGACCCTCGAAGGCGCCCTTGCTGACGATCCGCGCCGCAGTGCGCATGGGCAGGCCGACGCCATCGCCCAGGAAGAACACCACCCTGCGGGCCGCGCCGGCGGTGTTGGGGTTAGGCGCCGGGGCGACCTCGTAGCGATTGACCACGCGGCGCTCGACGCCGTCAACCACGACCACAGCAATAATCTCGTAGCGGCCCGGTTTGTCGAAGCTGAGATTCCTTGCCGTTGCACCGAACAGAAGCGGGGACTGCGGCGTACCTGATTCCGGTCCGGCCCCCTGGGTTGCCACGCGTCCGTTGAATGAGGCCGTGAGATCGCGGCCGTTGGCGGAAAGGCGCTTGAGCTGCGGCGCCTGCTGCGCAGGAATCTGGGTTTCGACACGCAGGTCAAAGCGTTGGCCGGCAAACAGTTCGGTGCCCGTGGGCGGCATCATGCGCAAGCCGGTTTCGGATTCGGCGTTTGTCGGAAAGTCGGCCAGCTTGCGCCCGAAATAGATCGGGTCGGCCGCATTCCGTGTCTTGCCGTCGCTTCTGAACGGCGCGTCGTCGTCGGGGCCTGCCAGCGCCGCCTGGCCCAATAGGGATGCGGCCACGGCCAACGCGGCCGCAGTCAGTCTCTTGTTCAGTGTCATGTGGCTTTTACCTC
Organism: Burkholderiales bacterium; assembly: GCA_025361305.1. Lineage (GTDB taxonomy): Bacteria > Pseudomonadota > Gammaproteobacteria > Burkholderiales > Burkholderiaceae_C > Ramlibacter. The sequence continues at coordinate 17,356 of JANYAN010000234.1, read as the reverse complement.
CGGATCCGTTCGACGGTAGGGCACCACTGTGACGCGCTGATTACACGCGTTCAACTGGGTCGCCCGGTCATCACTTCGTCACCGGGTGGTCACATCGTTCGACTAGATTTCAGGTCGACCCCGAGGGCAAGTTCGCCCGGCCGTATCCTGGAGCGAGCCTCAATGACCGTTCGCACTCAGAGCCTGGGTGAGGAAATCGCCAACAGCGTGAGCCATGGTGTCGCTCTACTCGCAGCCGTCGTGGCTGCGGCGTACCTGCTTGCAGTGGCACGCCAGTCTGGCGGCGCCAACCTGGTTGGCACAAGCGTTTTCGCGGTCACGATGGTGTTGCTCTACCTGACCTCGACGCTCTACCACGCTGTTCCCGAGGGCCGGGCCAAGCGTGTCATGCTCAGGTTGGATCATGGGGCGATCTACCTGTTCATTGCGGGAAGCTACACACCATTTGCCTTGGGCGCTCAAGGCGGGCGAGTGGAGTGGTTTCTCTTGGCAGCGGTGTGGCTGTCGGCGGCGCTGGGCATCCTCCTGAAGGCCTCCAACCGGCTGTCGATACCCTGGCTGTCGACTGCCCTGTATCTGGCGATGGGCTGGATGGTATTGGTCGCAGCGCTGCCCCTGGCGGATGTCATCCCCGCGCAGGGCGTGGCATGGCTGGTTTACGGCGGCCTCGCATACACGGCGGGTATCGTCTTTTTTGCGCTGGATTCACGGCTGCGTTACGGGCATGCGATCTGGCATGGCTTCGTCGTCGCGGGCACTGGCTGCCATGTTTTTGCAGTCCTCGGCTGCGCCTGATTCTGCGGGAAGCTTGGGACCATTGACGTTTACTGATCGCGGGGGCAAGCGGGACTGCGCCGACATTCATGCCGAACAAGCCGACTACCCACCTGCTGTCATGCGAGGCGGAGCGTCGCTCTAGGCTTGATCGGTTCGAGGTAGCCTCGGCGTACCAGGTCGAGCACGATCTTCTCTCCTTCGCCTCCAAACATGGGGCGAAATTCCAGGATCGACCTGCTGCCGTCGGCCAGCAGCAGCAACGATCGCTCGCGCAAGCTAAGAGTTCTGATGCCAGGCTGGAGCTCTGACCGGGCTTTCTGTGTCTTCTGAAGATGCATGGGGCCTCCGTGTGACAGGAATCTCAAAGTAGACCCGGAACCGATGACGCTTTGGTGACCGGGCCGTTCCTTGCAGGTTTGGCGCCACAGGTTGCGGTCTCGCCTTGCCGGGTGCGGACTCCCGTGGGAAACTCTGCAGACGCCCCGATCCCATGAAGTCTGATCCACCCGTCCGCAAGTTCGAAGAGGTCGAATTGAAGCTGGCGCTGCCGGCTACCGACCCGTCGGAACTGATGCGGCGGCTGGCTCGCTCGCCGCCGCTGGCTCGCCGCAAGCCAACGCAGCAGGACCTGCACAACGTGTACTACGACACCCCCGATCAGCGCTTGCGTGCGCAGCGCGCCGCATTGCGCTCGCGGCGACTGGGCAGTGGCGCGAGGGCGAAGTGGCTGCAGACACTCAAGACCGGCGACCGCGGCGAGTCGGCGCTGAGCCAGCGTGGCGAGTGGGAAGTCGCGGTGCCACGTGGCGCGCTCTCGCTCGACGCGCTGCAGGACACGCCTTGGGCGAGCATGGATCCGGACGGCGGTATGTTTCAGCAACTCGTCCCCGCCTTCGTGACGGCCTTTCGCCGGACATCCTGGCTGGTGCGCCGACGCGATGGCAGCGTGGTGGAGGTGGCGTTCGACGTGGGGCAGATCGTTGCCGGAGACCGCAGCGCACCGATTTGCGAGCTGGAAGTGGAACTGCGCGCCGGCCCGGTGTCAGTCCTCTTTGACACGGCTAGGGATTTGGCCGCCCGCACTCCGGTGCTGCCGCTGGCTGCCAGCAAGGCCGAGCGCGGTTATGCCTTGCTGGCCGGGACCGAGGGTCGGCCGGTACGCGCGCAGCCGGTAACGCTGGGCCCGGACATGGACTTGCCGGAAGCGGCGCAACTGGTACTGCACGAGATGCTCAACCAGTTCACCTGCAATCTGGCCGCGCTGCGCACATCCGACGATCCCGAGGTCGTCCATCAGGCCAGGGTGGGCTGGAGGCGCTTCAGGAGCACCTGGCGACTGTTCACGCTGGGCGCTGCGCCGGATGCGGCGGCATCGTGGGAGCCCTTGCAGCCCCTTCTGGCAGCGCTGGGCGAGCTGCGCGATCTCGACGTTGCCGCAATCGAAACCCTGCCTGGCCTTGCCGACGCTTATGTTGGCGCTGATGCAAAGCGCGGCCAGAACTGGCAGGCTCTGCGCAAGACGCTCGAACGGGCAGCGACGGCGCAGCGTGCGGCCGTGCGCCAGGCGCTGGCGACGCCGGAGGTCGGGCTGGCCCTGCTCGCAACGGCGCAGAGCCTGGAGGGGCTGTGCGGCCTCCCGGCGAAGGCAGCAGTGCCGCAGGAACAGGCGCAGATACCGTTGCGGCGCTGGGCCCGTCGCCGCGTCGACCGGCTGCATGAACGCCTGAAGTCCGGGCTCGGCGAGTCGGCGAGTGCTGAAGCGCGACATCGTGCGCGCATCATGGCCAAGAGGCTGCGCTATGGGTTGGAGGCGCTGCGCCCCTTGTTACCCAGGCGCCGGGCCACGCGGTGGCTCGAGCAGGCAACGCGTCTGCAAACTGCCTTGGGCGCCTCGCGTGATGTCGTCAGGGCCGGGGCGCTTGCAGCGCGGTTCAATGCAGATGCCGGCCTGGTGGAATTCCTGCGTGGCGTCGCGGCCGGTCGGGAAGCGCTCGGGTAAGGGCGCGTCGACCGGGGCTTGCCGGCAGACTGCCTGCTCAGGTCAGCGCGAATGTCCAGGGTGTTTTCTGCCATGCGATGACCTCTTCACGCAGCAGATGCGCGGACTGAGGATACGTCGTTGCCCAATCGGGCCCCACGGAAAGCTCGAAGCGCCGCTGCGCGGCGTTCAACTGCAGGCCCTTCAAATTCGGGTCGCGCCGCGCGTGGCAGAGGATCACGGCCAGCCGCAGGCAAAGCAGTTGGCGGACGAACAGTTCGTCCTCGAAATCGGCGTCCAGTTTGCGCAGCTTGCCTCGATGCCCCAGCACGAGCAGGCTGAGCCGGTGCAGTTCGGGCTGTGCAAAGCCCGGCGCGTCGGCGTAATCCAGGATATAGGCGCCGTGCTTGTGGTAGTCGCTGTGCGAGATGCGGCTGCCGATTTCATGCAGCTGCGCGGTCCAGCGCAATTTCCGCTCGTGTCGCGCCAGCTCCTGGTCGTCGTCAGCGCCTGGGTAAAGCTGGCGCAGCAGGTGGCAGGCCACGTGACCTACCCGGTGGGCCTGGGACGGATCGGCGCCAAACTTGGCGGTCAACCGCTTGACCGTGGTGGACCGGACGTCAGATTCGCCGTGCTCCCGATCGAGCAAGTCGTACAGCACGCCGTGGCGCAACGCCCCTTGGGCGGTGCTCATTTCGCCCATTTCCAGCAGATCGAATACGGCGCGAAGTACGCTGACGCCGCCACCGATCACGGCGCGGCGGTCGTCCTTCAGGCCGTCCAGCCGTACGCGGTCGGCGCTGCGTGCGGTCAGCAGCTGATCGAGCAGCCAGTCCAGCCCGTCGCGGGTAATGCTGCCGCCATCCTGGCCTGCCGCGCCGAGGATGTCGCCAACTGCGCCGATGGTGCCCGACGAGCCATAAACCACCTCCCAGCGACCTGGGCCGTAGGCTGTCAGGGCTTCGTCCAGTACGGCCTTGGCGGCAACTTCAGCGCGTTCGAACGCCGCGGGTGTGAATTCGCCCTGCGGGAAATATTTCATCGACCAGGCCACGCTGCCTACGCGATAGCTGTCCATGACCTTGGCGTCAAACTGGCGTCCCAGAATCAGCTCGGTTGATCTGCCGCCGATATCCACAACCAGCCGATGCTCGTTCGATTGAGGCAGCAAATGCGCCACGCCCTGATAGATCAGGCGGGCTTCCTCACGGCCGGAAATCACCTCGATGGGAAAGCCCAGGATCTGGTGGGCCCGCGCAAGAAAGGCCTCCCGATTGCGCGCTTCGCGCAAGGTCTGCGTCGCGACAGCCCGAACCTGGGGTTTGCGGAATCCGGCCAGCCTTTCACCAAACCGCGCCAGGCAGTCCCAGCCGCGCTGCATCGCTTCCGGCGTCAGGTTGCGCGCTTCGTCCAGGCCGTTGCCCTGGCGCACGGTTTCCTTCAGGTATTCGGTCCGATGGATTTGCCCGTGTTCGAGCCGGCCAATCTCCAGTCGATAGCTGTTGGATCCGAGGTCAACCGCGGCCAGAAGGGTGCCATTCTGCATGTAGCGTTCAGCATATCAAAGCGCCAGCGATTCGTGGGAGTCACCCGACCACACGGCCGTCCGGGGTCAGCATGCTTTGCGTGACAAAGGCGCCGCTGCGCCGGCGCGGATCGAAGCTGACGCGATAGCCGCCCACGTCCAGGCTGCTACGGCGCTGAAACGCAGCGAGGACACTGTCTCTGGTGAGAGTGCCATCCACGGCGGACATGACTTCATAGGTGTAGCGGGCCGCGATGAAGCCGGCCAGGCTGAGCTGGGCCGGCGGTTCGTCGAACAGCCGGGCCAATGCGTCGCGGTAGGCGCGCACGACGGGCAGACTGGACGATGCCACGGGAACGGGCTGGGTGACGATGATCGGCGTGCTGCGAGCCCCTCCAATTTGCGAGACAGTCTGCAGGTTCACGTCGGCCAGGGCGACGAGGTAACGCTGGCGCTGCTGCTTCTCGAGGCCCTGGGCAAGCTGGATGAGTTCGGGAGTACCGCCGAGGAACAACAGGATTGCTGGCGTGCCCGCCGTCAGGCGCTGGCCCAGCTGCGTGAGGTCGCCCTCGCCGCGAAAGCTCTGCAGCCTCAGCTTGAGACCCGCAGCGACACGTTCGATGTCCTCGCGGTGGAGCTTGTAGTCCTGCGGCGACGCATAGACCGCGCCCACGTCGTTGACCCCCACACCGGCGAGCGCCCTGAGCGCATGTCCGATCTGCTCCTGGTGAGCTGCAAAGATGGGAAACGTACGGTCGTCAACTTCGATCGTGGAATTTTGCAGCCACGGTGCCGCATGGGCCATGGAGAGATTGTCCTGGCGTATCAGGTCCAGCACCTGCGTAGCCACCGGGTCGCCGGTGGTTCCTGACAGGACCACGCAGGAGGCGTTGTCCCTGACCGAGGCGATCGCACTGCGCAGGCTGGCGCTGGTCCCGTCGACCTCGATCGAGACGTGGTTCACGGCCCGGCCGTGCAATCCGCCTCGCGAGTTGATGTCTTGCCAGGCGGCGCGCGATCCGATCAGGAAGTCCTTTGCCACATCCTGCTGGGCGGCGGACGTGTCGAATATCTGGGCCACGGTGATCCCGCGTCCAGAAGTCGGCGCTTTGCCAGACTGGGCGACGACGGCAGTAAGCGGTCCAGCCAGCAGTGCTGCGGTGCCGCGCAGGAGACGACGGCGCCCGGCCAGGGGAGCGCTGAGATTCATGCGGGTCTGTCGCGGTCAGCGGCGCACGGGAGGCGTCAACACCCGGTCGATCGTGTGAACGACACCGTTGTTCGCCGAGATGTCGGCGGTTTGTACCACTGCGTCTTCGACTGTCACGAACTCGCCTGCCTTGGAAAGTTCGACGCTGGCCCCTTGCGAGGTCTTGACGCTGCCGTTCCTTACGTCACTGGCCATCATCCTGCCCGGCACAACATGGAATGCCAGCACATTCTTGAGCGCGGCCGGGTCGTGGCCCAGGTCAGCCATGGCCTTCGCTGGCATCGCCTTGAACGCGTCGTTGGTGGGAGCGAAAACCGTGAATGGACCGGTGGCCTGGAGTGTCTCGGTCAGGCCGGCTTGCTGGACCAGGCCGTTCAGCGTGCTCAACTGGGGCTCCCTGGCAATCGTTTCGGCGACCGAGACCGGGGCTGGCGCGGTAGCGCAACCGCCAAGCATGGCCAGGAGCGGGATGGCAAAAACAAAACGTCGATCGAACATGGTGAGGGCCTCCGGGGTTTGAACTTGAGCATGAGCGTACTGACCTTTCGTGACAAAACTGTGACGGCGCCGTGACGTGCCGGCGGCAAGGTTTGTCATGCAGTTGTCACATTGGGTTCTTACATTCGGTGCATTGGTTTCACAACTGAGAGGACTTCCCATGCAAACGACCGTCCGGATTGCCGCTTTCGGCCTCACGGCCCTGACTCTCGCTGGATATGCGCAGGCGCAGGAAATCACCGGCGCCGGCGCGACCTTCCCGGCACCGCTCTACGCCAAGTGGGCGTCTGACTACAACAAGGCCACAGGCGTCAAGATCAACTATCAGTCAGTCGGCTCTGGTGCCGGCATCAAGCAGATCGACTCCAGGACGGTGGCGTTCGGTGCATCCGACATGCCCCTGAAGGACGATGAGTTGTCCAGGAAGGGCCAGTTGCAGTTTCCGACGGTCATCGGCGGCGTGGTCCCGGTGATCAACGTCAAGGGAATCGCTCCGGGGCAGCTCAAGCTCAATGGGCAGGTGCTGGGCGACATCTACCTGGGCAAGATCACCAAATGGAACGATGCCGCGATCAAGGCGCTCAATCCCGCGGTGCAGTTGCCCGATGCGGCCATCGCACCGGTACGCCGGGCGGATGGTTCGGGAACGACATTCGTTTTCACCAACTATCTGTCCAAGGTCAATCCCGAGTGGAAAGCCAAGGTCGGCGAGGGCACTGCCGTGAACTGGCCGACCGGTGCGGGTGGCAAGGGCAACGAGGGGGTTTCGGCATTCGTGGGGCGGCTGCCCAATTCGATCGGCTATGTCGAGTACGCCTATGTCAAGCAGAGCAAGATGACATATACGCAAATGCAGAACAGCGCCGGCAACTATGTGTCGCCCGAGGAATCGGCGTTCAAGGCCGCCGCTGCAGGCGCCGACTGGTCCAAGAGCTTCTACCAGATCCTTACCAATCAACCAGGCAAGGATTCGTGGCCGCTGACCAGCGCAACCTTCATCATCATGTACAAGGCCCAGGAAAAGCCGGCCGAGGCCGTTACCGCGCTGAAGTTTTTCGAATGGGCGTACAAGAATGGCGACAAGACGGCCAGCGACCTCGACTACCTGCCGATGCCGCCGGTGGTGAAGACCCAGATCGAGAAGGCCTGGGGTGAGATCAAGGACGGCAGCGGGAAGGCCATCGCCTACAAGTAGCCTGTTGTGTCCTCTACACTTCCGGCCCATGAGGCTTCGTTTGACCTGCGCCCTCAGACTGAGGCTCGCAAGATGACGCCGCCGCCCGCGCGGCCGGCGCGTACCGGTGCCCTGGCCGATATCGTGTTTGCGTGGGCTGCCAAGGGGGCGGCCCTGATCACGCTCGGCCTGCTGGCCGGCATACTCTCGTCGCTGCTGGTCGGGGCCTGGCCGGCAATTGATAAATATGGTCTGGGATTTCTGACCAACAGCGTTTGGGATCCGGTGGCGCTGGAGTTCGGCGGCCTGGTCATGATCTACGGCACGATTGCCACGTCACTGATTGCGCTTCTGATCGCCGTGCCCGTGAGCTTCGGCATCGCGCTGTTCCTGACCGAGCTTTCGCCGGCCTGGCTCAAGCGCCCGCTGGGTACCGCCATCGAACTGCTGGCGGCGATTCCCTCGATCGTCTATGGCATGTGGGGCCTGCTTGTGTTCGGGCCCATCCTGGCCACCTATGTGCAGCAACCGCTTCAGGATCTGTTGACAGGGATTCCCTACCTGGGCGCGTTCGTGTCCGGCCCCCCGGTGGGGATAGGTATCCTTTCGGCCGGCATCATCCTGGCCATCATGATCATTCCATTCATCGCCGCGGTGATGCGCGACGTGTTCGACGTTACCCCCCCGATGCTCAAGGAATCGGCGTACGCCCTGGGCTCCACGACCTGGGAGGTGATGTACCGGGTGGTGCTGCCGTACACCAAAGCTGGCGTCGTGGGCGGCATCATGCTGGGGCTGGGGCGGGCGCTGGGCGAAACCATGGCCGTGACCTTCGAGATTGGGAACTTCAATCAGCTCGACTCGCTGAGCCTGTTCGCCGCCGCCAACAGCATCACCTCGGCGCTGGCCAATGAATTCGCCGAAGCCGCGAGCGGCCTGCACCAGGCGGCGCTCATCTACCTCGGGCTGGTGCTGTTCTTCATCACGTTCGTGGTGCTGTCGCTATCCAAGCTGCTGTTGGCACGACTGCGCCGCGGCGAGGGGACCCGGTCATGAGCACAACGGCGGAGTTGCTGGTCGAGGCTGCTGGCAAGTCACGCGAGCGTGAGACGATGTATGCCCGGCGCAAGCGGATCAACCAGATCGCGCTGACGCTCTCGTTGGCAGCGATGCTGTTCGGGCTGGTCTGGCTGGTCTGGATCCTCTGGGACACGGTGCGCCTGGGCCTGGGGGGCCTGGGCTGGTCGACGCTGACGCAGATGACGCCGCCGCCCAACGAGGCAGGTGGCATTGCCAATGCCATCTATGGCTCGTTCCTGATGGTGCTGCTGGCAACTTTCGTGGGCACACCGATCGGCATCATGGCGGGCGTGTACCTGGCCGAATACGACACCAAGGGCTGGCTGGGCTCGCTGACGCGCTTTGTCAATGACATCCTGCTGTCGGCGCCGTCCATCGTGATCGGCCTTTTCGTCTACGCCGTGGTCGTGTCGCGCTACAAGTCGTTCTCCGGCTGGGCCGGTGTCATTGCCCTGGCCCTGATCGTGATTCCGGTTGTTATCCGCACCACTGAAAACATGCTGACACTGGTGCCGGCCGGGCTGCGCGAGGCTGCCTACGCCCTGGGCGCGCCCAAGTGGAAAGTCATTGTCAGCATCACCCTGCGGGCGGCCCGCGCCGGCGTCGTGACCGGTGTGCTTCTCGCAGTGGCACGGATTTCAGGCGAAACCGCGCCACTGCTGTTCACATCGCTGAACAACCAGTTCTGGACCTCCAGCCTGTCCGAACCGATGTCGAGTCTACCGGTGACGATTTTCAAATTCGCGATGAGTCCCTACGAGAACTGGCAGCAGCTGGCCTGGGCCGGCGTGTTCCTCATCACCGTCGCGGTGCTGGGGCTGAACATCCTTGCGCGCGTGCTGACGCGCAGCAAGATCTGAACAAGAAAAAGAGGCGGAAGATGAACGTCAATCCCGCGCGTGATGGCGCTTCCAAGATTTCCATCAAGGACCTGAATTTCTACTACGGCAAGTTCCACGCCCTCAAGGGGATCAACCTGGAAATTCCCGAAAAGAAGGTCACGGCGTTCATTGGCCCTTCGGGCTGCGGAAAGTCGACGCTGTTGCGTACCTTCAACCGCATGTACGAGCTCTACCCCGAGCAGCGGGCCGAGGGCCAGGTCGTGCTGGACGGGGAAAACCTCCTCGCCTCGAAGAAGGACGTGGCGCTGATCCGCGCGAAGATCGGCATGGTGTTCCAGAAGCCCACACCCTTCCCGATGTCGATCTACGACAACATCGCGTTTGGCGTGCGCCTGTTCGAGCGCCTCAATGCCACCGACATGGACGACCGCGTGGAATGGGCGCTGCGCAAGGCCGCGCTCTGGGGCGAGGTGAGAGACAAGCTGGGCCAGAGCGGCGCGGGCCTCTCCGGCGGACAGCAGCAGCGCCTGTGCATCGCGCGGGGCATCGCGATCAAGCCCGAAGTTCTGCTTCTGGACGAACCATGCTCGGCGCTGGACCCGATCTCCACCGCCAAGATCGAAGAACTGATCGCGGAACTCAAGGCCGACTACACGGCCTACATGTACCTGGGCGACCTGATCGAGGTCGGTGAGACCGAGCAGATCTTCTTCAAGCCCGGTCGCAAGGAAACCGAAGACTACATCACGGGCAGGTTTGGATGATTGCGGGACAGATTTAGCTCTGTCCTCAACTGACTAGAAGTGGATTGCATCATGCCGGAAAAACACCTTTCTACCCAGTTCGACAGCGAACTCAATGGCGTTTCGTCACGTGTGATGGAACTCGGAGGGCTGGTCGAATCGCAGATCCGCCAGGCGGTATACGCGCTGTCCCAGTTCAATGCCGAAGCCGCCGACCAGGTTATCGAGACCGAAGTGAAGGTCAACAGCATGGAAGTGGAAATCGACCGGGAGTTGTCGTCGATCATCGCGCGGCGCCAGCCGACGGCGCGCGACCTGCGCCTGTTGATCGCCATCTCCAAGACGACGGCCAACCTCGAGCGCGTGGGCGACGAGGCCGAAAAGATCGCCAGAATGGTCAAGTCGATCATCCAGAGCGGGGCCGCGCGCGCCCTGCCGGCTTCCGAATTGCGGGTGGCGGCCGAATTGGCCTCGGGCCTGCTGCGAAAGGCGCTGGACGCGTTCGCGCGCCTGGATACCGCTGCGGCAGTGTCGATCCTGAAGGAGGACGACCTGATCGACCGCGAGTTCGACGGGTTCGTGCGCAAGCTGATCACCTACATGATGGAAGACCCACGCACAATTTCGGCCAGCCTGGATCTACTGTTCCTGGCCAAGGCGATCGAGCGGATCGGCGACCACGCCAAGAACATAGCCGAATTCATCATCTATATCGTCAAGGGAGCCGACGTGCGCCATACTTCGATGGAGCACATTGAGTCCACGGTGCAATGAAGAAACAACCGCGCGTCCTGATTGTCGAAGACGAGCCGGCAATCGCCGAACTGATCGCCGTCAACCTGCGCCACAACGGTTTCTTGCCGGTATGGGTGGAAGACGGTGTGGCCGCCCAGCGCGAGCTCGACACGCTCCTGCCGGACGTGATCCTGCTGGACTGGATGTTGCCGGGCCAGAGCGGACTGGCGCTGGCGCGCACGTGGCGCGCCGACGAGCGCATCAAGGGCATTCCGATTCTCATGCTGACTGCCCGCGGCGACGAGCCGGACAAGGTCGCGGGGCTCAATGCCGGGGCCGACGACTACATCACCAAGCCCTTCTCGACGCAGGAATTGCTGGCCCGCATTCGTGCCGTGCTGCGTCGCCGCGCGCCTGAGCAGGTCAACGACTCCGTAACCATCGGCGCGCTCGCGCTGGACGCCGCGACGCACCGGGTTTCCTGGCGGGGCCATGCCGTCAGGCTGGGGCCCACTGAATTCAAGCTGCTGACTTATCTGATGAAGCATCCCGAGCGCGTCCACAGCCGCTCGCACCTGCTGGACAAGGTCTGGGGTGACCACGTGTTCATCGAAGAGCGCACTGTCGACGTCCACGTCAAGCGCCTGCGAGAATCGCTTGGCGCAGCTGGAGCGATGATCGAGACCGTGCGCGGCGCCGGTTACCGGCTTACGGCCCATGCTCCCGCTGTAGCTGGCGCCGCTGCATAGGCCGGGCGGCGGGCCGGCTCCGGCGCTCGGCAGCAAGCCCCACAATCATCCCATGCTCTGGCGAATCTCAAGCTTTCTACTTTGCCAATCGGTGGGGGCGCTGCTGGGGTGGTGGGTGGCACAGGACCGCGGCATTGCAGTCGGCGTCGTCGCGGCCGGCTTTGGCTGGTTTGTTGTCGATCTGCTGCGCGGCCTGCGCGTGGTAGGTTGGCTGCGCCGGGCCGATGCATCCTCTGCGCCGCCGATGGCCGGACTGTGGGGCGAGGTCGTTGACCGCGCGCGCCGTGCGCTGCGCACCCGGGACCAAGAGACAGACGATGCGCAGCAGCGGCTGCAGGAGTTCCTGGCCGCTATTCAGGCTTCGCCAAGTGGCGTCGTCCTGCTCGATCCGCGTGGCCGAATCGAATGGTGCAACAGGACCGCAGCCGAGCAGTTCGGATTCGATGCCGAGCGCGACATGCTGCAGCAAATCGGCAACCTGGTGCGCGACCCGGCCTTCGCAGCCTATGTCGCCGGCAACGACTTTTCGCGCGAGGTGGTCATCCCGGGTGCCCGCAGCAGTCCCACGCACCCGGTCAGGTTGTCAGTCCACCTCCATCCCTACGGCCAGGGACGTCAATTGCTGCTGGCACGCGACATTACCGCGGTCGAACAGGCCGAGGCCATGCGGCGCGACTTCGTGGCCAATGTCTCGCACGAGATCCGCACGCCGCTGACGGTGCTGAGCGGGTTTGTCGAAACGCTGCAAAACCTGCCCCTGTCAGCTGAGGATCGCGCCCGTTACCTGTCCATGATGGCGCAGCAGGCCAGCCGTATGCAGACCCTGGTCAGCGACCTGCTGACGCTTTCGCGGCTCGAAGGCAGTCCGTTGCCCGGGGTCAACGAATGGACACCGGTGCAGGCGTTGATCGCTCAATGCGAACAGGAAGCCCGTGCGCTGGCCGGCGTGTTGCGCAAGTCGCAGGAACTGCAATTCTCCGGTCCGGCGGAGGACGAGATTGCCGGCTCACAGACCGAATTGCTCAGCGCCTTTTCCAACCTCGTGAGCAACGCGATCCGCTATACGCCCGATGGCGGATCGATCACCGTCCAGTGGCGCCGCATCGCCGACGGGCGCGCCGAATTCATGGTGCGCGATAGCGGTCCCGGCATCGCGCCGGAACACGTCGCGAGACTGACCGAGCGCTTCTACAGGGTGGACCGCAGCCGCTCGCGCGAGACCGGCGGCACCGGCCTGGGGCTGGCCATTGTCAAGCATGTGGTGCAACGACACGGTGGGGAGCTGAAAATTGAAACAACGCCAGGGGCGGGTGCTGCCTTTTCGATCCGCTTCCCGACAAGCCGGTTTCGCAGGACTACGCTGTCGCAGGTCGATAAGAGCGAACGGCTCGCCACAGAACCAGTGACAGGATGATGGTCACCAGGCCCAGCGCAAAGGCGCTGGCGATCCAGAATGCGGCGGGTGAATTTTGCGCGGACCAGGGACCGATGCCCTGGTAGGCCAGCACATAACCACCCGCCAGGCCCACGCCCCACAGGAAGACACAATAGGCCACGAGCGGCGCCACCGCCACGCGGTAGCAGCGCAGGACAAATACGCAAAGTGCCTGCGTCGCATCGCCCAGGTGGTACAGGGCCACCCAGGCAAGCAACGTGGCGGACAACGCGATCACCTGGGGGCTGCTCGCGTACATGGAGGCAATCCCATGCCTTGCCAGGCCCACGGCCGCTGCGACACCCAGCGCCATCGACAGACCCAGGCCGAAGCCGGTGCGGATCGCCATCCGCGCCCGAACAGCATCCTTCGCGCCCAGCCAATAGCTCACGCGGGCACTGGTGGCAATCGAAAGCGAAAGGGGCACCATGTACATCAGCGCCGCCAGGTTGGAGGCGATCTGGTGCGCCGCCGAGGCGACCGTGCCCTGGCGCGCGATGAACAGCGCCATCAGCGTGAAGGAAGTCACTTCCACCATGACCACCAGCCCGCTCGGGATGCCGAGCCGCGCGAACTGACGGATGGCGCGCCAGTCGGGCCGTTCCATGCGCTGCCACAGCGAGTAGGGGCTATAGAGAGACTGGGTGCGCAGCAGCCAGAGGGCACCACCCATCAAAAGATAGTAGACGACCACCGAGGCCCAGGCGCAGCCCACGGCGCCGCCCGACGGCAGGCCCAGGCCACCGAACGCAAACCAGATCGACAGTGGCACCTTCAGCAGCAGTGCGCCAATCTGCAACCAGGTCACCAACTTGGGCTTGCCCAGGCTCTGGTTCAGCGTGCTGAACATGCGAAACAGCAAGGTGGGGGGCAACGCCAGCGCCAGCACCGCCAGGTAGGCCCGTACGTCACCGCGCAGGGCCTCGGGCACATCGGTCCAGCTCAAGACCGGTTCGGCAAACAGGAGCGCCGCCAGACCTGCGACCATCGTGAAAGCCGCCAGGTACAGCGATTGCCGGACCGAACGGCCCAGGTTCTCGTGGCGGCCAGCTCCATGCAACTCGGCCCAGATCGGCAGCAGCGACTGCACCACGCCGATCAACGCGACGAAGACGCTGATGTAGATGGCCGAGCCGATCGACAGCGCAGCCAGCGCGTGCTCGGAATAGCGTCCGGCGACGATGGTGTCTGTCACGCCGAACGCCATCACGGCCAGCTGGCCCACCAGCACCGTCCCGGCATGCCGGACGATGGTCCTCAGTTCGCTCATTGCGGCGCCATACGGTGGTACAGCAGGACGTTGTCATTGGCGTCGGCCGGGCGGCGGATGCTGGCGCGAAGCGCCCACAGCCGCATATCGGTAGTTATTGCCAGCGATTGCAATGCGTCGTCGTCGGCAATCAGCCATGGGCAGGAAGGCGTCAGGCCCGCGGGCCGGAGTTCGAGGTTGCCGTGGTAGCGCAACGCCGCGAGCTGTGCGCGGTTCAGGCCATGGACTTCGACGCACCCGGCCGGTTGCATCAGCTGCACCGTCTTGTAGACAACGGGTACGTAGCTTCGCGCGTAGTTCAGCACGGAAAGCATGAGCGTGGTCAGCAACAGCCAGCACAGGGCCGCACCGCTGGCAGGTAGCACCAGGCTCTTCCAGATCACCGACCGGTGGCGGCCGGTTCGCCAGTAGACCAGCCAGCCCCAGGCGATGGTGGCGGCGAGCGCGGTGCCGAAAGCCCATCCCGAAAAGCCGGGCTCGACGCCGGGCAGCAGCCTGGCGACATTGGCGGCAGGCTTGGCGGGTATGCCGGTTTGCAGCGATATCCAGACGACCCAGATGACGACCGCCCAGCCGCTGAAAAAGAGCAGGGTGAACCAGTCGATCAGAGCCGCAACGCTACGGCTGAGGGTGGGCAGGGCAAAAGCGGCCAGTGCTGCCATCGCGGGCAAGCCCAGCAATAGCGAGCGATCTGACGAAGGCGTCAAGAGCGTGGTGGCGACCGAGACCCCGACGAACCACAGCGGCAGCGCAACGTGGTGGCTTGTCAGCTGACGCCGCCAGCGCAGCAAAGTCCAGGCGGCCAGCGGCCAGGCCGGCCAGGTGAACCAAAGAAGAAGCCGGCCCATGGTGCGCCACTCGGCGATGAACAACATCTCTACGTTTCGCCAGCGCCAGAGATCCAGCGCGGTGGCGAATGCGGCCGATACCAGCATGCCAGCCGCGATCAGCGCAAGCCGCGACGTTCGCCCATGGCCCGAACCCTGGACGGTCCGATCGAGCAGGGTGGCCAGGATGCCGCCGATGCCGAACAGGGCGGCCATGCTGGGAGCACCGCTCAGGGCCAGGCCAACCAGCCCGGCGAACAGGCTGACGACGGGGGCGCCAAGGCGGTAGGGCAGCGCGGCCATGGCGTAAAAGGCCAGCGATGTGAAGCCCACCTGTGCCAGGGAAGGGGTGGTCTCGTGCGACAACTGGGCCAGGCCCAGGCAGGCAATGAGGGCGAGCAGGCCGCCGTCGGCAATCGCCCGTGCATAGTCGGTGGGATTGGCTTCGCCGCCAAAGGCAAATGCAACTGGCTGGGCCTTCGGGCTGCGAGCCAGGTTGTAGACGCTGTACCACGTGGCCAGCAAGGTAAGTGCCAGCAGGAGCACGAAAGGAACGCGCGCGGCGAAGTCGAGCGATATCCAGGACGGGCTCATGCGCATGGCCCAGGCCCCGAGCCAGTAGGGCAGCAGGGCGTCAAACTCGGGCGCCTGGCCCAGCAATTGCGGCTGCAGCCATGACGACGCGCCGCGTGCGATTTCGGCCATGTAGCCGAACGCGGTGATGTCGGCACTCTTCCAGGGATCGCGGCCGACAAACCCGGGCACCACGTAGGCCAGGCACAGCAGCAGCAGCGCCAGCCGCGGCAGGCGGCGCACGGCGTCCTGGGCAACGATCGCGGGCGTGGGCTGGTTCAAGCGGACAAGTTTGTCATATTCAGCGGGCAACAAAAAAGGCAGCGCGGTCGAACCGGGCTGCCTTCCTGGCGAATGGCACAGAGCTTACTTGGCCGGCGTCTTGCCGAACTTCTTGAAGAACTTGTCCACGCGGCCGCCCATGTCATTGACCGACTTCTGCGTACCGGTATAGAAGGGATGCGACTCGCTGGAAGTGTCCAGCTTGTACAGGGGCAACTCGCGGCCGTCGTCGGTCTTGCCCATTTCTTTGGTCTGCGCGCACGAACGCGTCACGAACTTGAAACCATTGGACAGGTCCACGAACAGGATTTCGCGGTAGTTGGGGTGAATGCCTTGCTTCATGATTTTCCTTGTGTCAGGTGCGGCAGCCGGACCGGACTATTCCGGGCTACTTTCCGCGGGTAACTTTCGATTATAAAGCATTTGGAGCGCCGACGACTTTCTGGGCCCCAACACGCCTCAGGCGTAGAGGAGATCAGCCGCCCCGGCGCATCATGTCGAAGAATTCGACGTTGGTCTTGGTGGCCTTCATGCTCTTCAAGACCATTTCCATCGCCTCGATTTCGTCCATGTTGTACATGAACTGGCGCAGGATGCGGGTCTTCTGCAGGATCTCGGGGGCCAGCAGCAATTCTTCGCGCCGGGTGCCGCTGCGATTGAGCTGGATCGAGGGAAACACGCGCTTTTCGTAGAGGCGCCGATCCAGGTGGATTTCGCAGTTGCCGGTGCCCTTGAATTCTTCGAAGATCACTTCGTCCATGCGGCTTCCAGTGTCCACCAGCGCCGTGGCGATGATGGTCAGCGAGCCGCCTTCCTCCACATTGCGCGCCGCTCCCAGAAAGCGCTTGGGCCGCTGCAGGGCATTGGAGTCGACGCCGCCGGTCAGCACCTTGCCCGACGACGGCACGACGTTGTTGTAGGCACGAGCCAGCCGTGTGATCGAGTCCAGCAGGATCACGACGTCCTTCTTCAACTCGACCAGGCGCTTGGCGCGCTCGATCACCATTTCGGCCACGTGCACATGGCGCGCTGCCGGCTCGTCGAAGGTCGAGGCAATCACCTCGGCCTTGACCGAGCGCTGCATTTCGGTCACTTCCTCGGGCCGCTCGTCGACCAGCAGCACCATCATGTGGCTGTCCGGATAGTTGGCAGCGATGGCGTGAGCGATGTGCTGCATCATCACCGTCTTGCCGCTCTTGGGCGAGGCGACCAGCAACGCGCGCTGGCCCTTGCCGATCGGGGCAATGATATCGATGACGCGGCTGGTGATGTTCTCCTCGCCCTTGAAGTTGTCGCGTTCAAGCTTCATCTGCTCTTTGGGGAACAGCGGTGTCAGGTTCTCGAACATCACCTTGTGCTTGTTCTGCTCGGGCGGGCCGCCGTTGACCATATCCAGCTTGGTCAGTGCGAAATAACGCTCGCCGTCCTTGGGCGTTCGCACCTCACCCTCGATCATGTCGCCGGTATGCAGGTTGAAGCGGCGCACCTGGCTGGGCGAGATGTAGATGTCGTCGGTGCTGGCCGTGTAGCTGGTGTCGGGGCTGCGCAGGAAGCCGAAGCCGTCCGGCAGGATTTCCAGCACGCCGTCGGCGAACACCTGCTCGCCGGCGCGGGCGCGCTTCTTGATGATCGCAAACATCAGTTCCTGTTTGCGCATG
>JANYAN010000185.1 GCA_025361305.1 Burkholderiales bacterium | reverse complement strand
TCCAGCGGAACAGCTGGGTGGCGCGGAAGCGCTTCTCACCGAGCCCTTCGCAGAACGCGGCCAAACCCTCGAGGTCGTAGTCGAGCAGGTTGGCCGTCATCGCACGCGTAGATCCCGCGTTCAGCGGGAATAGACGTTCATGCCGGGAAAAAAGAACCCGACTTCGACGCTGGCGGTTTCAGCCGCATCTGAGCCGTGCACTGCATTGGCATCGATGCTGTCGGCAAAGTCAGCCCGAATCGTGCCTGCTGCGGCCTTGCGGGGGTCGGTTGCGCCCATCAGGTCACGGTTTTTCAGAATAGCGCCTTCGCCTTCCAGTGCCTGGATCATCACCGGGCCGGACGTCATGAATTCGACCAGATCCTTGAAGAAGGGGCGCTCACGGTGCACGGCATAGAACTGCTCGGCTTCACGCCGCGACAGGTGCGCCATTCTTGCGGCCACGACCTTCAGGCCGGCAGCCTCGAAACGGGCATAGATCTGGCCAATGACGTTCTTGGCCACGGCGTCGGGCTTGATAATGGAGAGTGTGCGTTCGATAGCCATCTTTGATTTTCCTGAGCTTGAAAGTGTTGGCGCTGGGCCGGTCGCGCGAATGCCCCGGCAAAGCCTTGAATTTTAACCCGTGACCGCAGTCGCGTGCGATTGCAGGGACAGGACGCGACAAGGGTCAACGCCCGCGACCACCGCCGCCACGACGTGGTCCGCCACCGCCACCGCCACCGCCACCGCCGCCCCCACCACCGCTGCCACCGCCACCGCGTCGCTGGCCCTGCGGGCCCTGACGCTGGCGGGTAAAACTGTCAGCGCCGATATAGCCGAACGACGTCTTCATGGGATCGGGCTGGGCGCCGGCCCCCTGGCGTTCTACCCGGTCACCGCGATCGCCACGGTCCCGGCGCCGCTGCTGGCCCTGTCCAGCACCGTTTCCGGCTCCTTGGCCCGACGGTGGACTGCGTTGACCGTCACCGCCGGGGCCACGAGGGCCCGCACCCGAGCGGTTGCCGCGCCTGCGATTGCGCCCGCCCTTGCCACCATCGCGACCGGCGCCGTCACCGCCGTCTGCGCGTCGCTCATGCGCGCTGCCAGCAGCCTGGGTCAGTGCCCGGATGTCGTGTTCGTCCAGTTCCATGAAGGCGCCTCGCCTGAGCCCGCGCGGCAGAACCATGGCGCCGTACCGGATCCGGATCAGGCGGCTGACCGCATGGCCGAGGGTTTCGAACAGACGGCGAACCTCGCGATTGCGCCCTTCGGAGATCGTTACCCGATACCAGGTGTTGGCGCCTTCGCCACCACCCTCTTCGATGGCGCCGAACTGGGCGCGCCCGTCGTCCAGATCGACACCGTTCAGCAGCCGCTCCTTTTCCTCATTGTTCAGCGCGCCCAGCACGCGGACCGCGTACTCGCGCTCCAGCCCGAAGCGGGGATGCATCAGCCGGTTGGCCAACTCGCCGGAACTGGTGAACAGCAGCAGGCCCTCGGTATTGAGGTCCAGCCGGCCCACCGACTGCCACTTGCCCTGCGGCAGGCGGGGAAGCTTGCGAAATACCGTCGGCCGGTTTTGCGGATCGTCATGGGTCACGACTTCACCTGCCGGCTTGTGATAAGCAATCACCCGCGGTGGGGGCGGCGCGATGCGAAAGCGGATGGGTTTGCCATTGACCTTGATCTGGTCGCCGAACTGGATGCGTTGACCGATGTGCGCGGGCTCGTTGTTGACCGAGATGCGCCCCTCCATGATGAGTTGCTCCATCTCCAGGCGCGAACCCAGGCCAGCCTGCGCCAGAACCTTGTGGAGCTTGGGTGTGTCGGCCTGCGGCGAAAGGACGCGCTTGGCCAGCGCCGCCTCCTCGCTGTCGGCTGGTGCATCGTATTGGCCCGAGACCACATCGACGAAGCGGACCGGGGTCGGCGGCTCGACCGGCCCTCTTGGGGCCCGGTCGTGAACGTCGTCGGACCGATCCCCATCATCATCTTCGTCGTCATCTTCGTCGTCATAGTCGTCGTCGCGCGAATCATTGCGCGAGCGCTCTTCCTGCCCGGGCGGCGAAGCCAGCGCAAGAGGCGTTGACACTGGTTTTTCCTCGATTTCCGGGGCGTTGGGCGCGACCGCGCCGGGCACAGGTTCGTTCATGCTTCAGGTCTCGATGGCTTGTGCCGCGCTGTCGGCGGTGCGGTCGTCCGCGGGCGGGGTCGGGTTGGAATCGTCTTGGGCATCGTGCCGGGCGGGCACTGCGTCGTCGCCAGCAGGGATGGCCAGCTGTGGCTGGTCCGTCGCCGCCGCGTTCTCCAGGGCGGCAATCATGCTGGCTTGCCGTGCCGTATCGTCGAGTTCGGGCAACTGGTCCAGCGAGGCCAGCCCCAGGTCGTCCAGAAACTGGCGCGTCGTCGCGAACAGGGCCGGCCGGCCGGGAGTTTCGCGGTGACCGATGACTTCGACCCAGCCACGGTCCTCGAGCTGCTTGAGAATCAGGGCGTTGATCGTGACTCCCCTGATGTCCTCCATGTCGCCGCGGGTGACCGGTTGGCGGTAGGCGATGATGGCGAGCGTCTCGAGGACCGCCCGGGTGTAGCGTGGCGGCTTCTCCGGATGCAGCCGATCGAGGTACTCACGCAGTTCGGGGCGGCTCTGAAAGCGCCAGCCGCTGGCAACGCAGACCAGTTCGACGCCGCGTTGCGACCATTCGGCCTGCAAGTCATCCAGCAGGGCCTTGACCGTGTCGGCGCCCAGTTCGTCATTGAACAGCACGCGCAACTCGCGCACGGGCAGTGGCTGCTGCGAACAGATCAACGCGGTTTCGAGGACACGCTTGGCATCCGCCGTATTCATGGTCTTGCAGTTCCGGGAAAAGGCGCCATCCGGCGCACCAAGTCTTCAGGCAATCTGGGGCGATTCAATCGCTGCGCTGGCAACAACCGGGGTCTCGCAACGCAGGCCGCCACGGGCTAGCCGGGGGCGTGGCTCTCAAGCCATTGCGAATCATTGTAGCGCAGGCCCCAGGCCCGCAGCGCCCCGCCAATATCGGCGGGCAACGGTGTGTTGAAGGACAGCGCCGCGCCCGATACCGGGTGCGTGAATTGCAGGTGATAGGCGTGCAGCGCCTGCCGCTGCAATCCGGCTGCCCGCGCCCCGCCATAGAGCTCGTCTGCAACCAGCGGGTGGCCAATGTGGGCCATGTGAACCCGAATCTGGTGCGTCCGCCCGGTCTGCAGCGTGCACCGCACCCAGCAACCCGCTTGCGCCTCCTGCAGCAACTCGAAATCGGTTGTGGCGTTCTTGCCAGGGTGTCTGGCCAGGTCCACCACAGCCATTCGCAGTCGGTTGCGCGGATCCCGGCCGATCGGGGCGTCCACATGGTGCCCGACCGCGCCGCCCCAGGGCC
Source organism: Burkholderiales bacterium (assembly GCA_025361305.1). Classification (GTDB taxonomy): domain Bacteria; phylum Pseudomonadota; class Gammaproteobacteria; order Burkholderiales; family Burkholderiaceae_C; genus Ramlibacter. Next base: position 9,166 of record JANYAN010000185.1, on the reverse strand, counting down.
GGTGCGCCAGCGCAACGTACTGCCGGACCACCTCACGGGCCGCAATTCGCTGAACCAGCGCGTCCATGGCGGGCCGGCTGCGGGCCACAACCATCAGGCCGCTGGTGTCCTTGTCCAGTCGGTGGACGATGCCTGCCCGCGGCAGGTGATGCGCGGTGTCGTCACGGGCGAGCAACCCGTTCAGCAGTGTGCCGCTCCAGTTTCCGGGCGCCGGATGCACAACCAGTCCGGCCGGCTTGTTGACAACCAGCAGGTGGGCATCCTCGAAAACGATGTCCAGGGCCATCGCCTCGGGCCGGAAGGCCTGGCTCTGAAGCGTCGGGCGCAGCTCGAGGGTTCCACGTTGCCCGGCTTTGACTCGGCTCGACGGCTTGCGCACGGCCAGACCGTCGAGCGTGACGCAATCGGATTCAATGAGTTGCTGCAAATAGCTGCGCGAGAACTCGGGGGCCAGGACTGCCAAGGCCCGGTCGATGCGCTCACCGTGCAGCGGGGCATCAATGCCAAACGCACGCATTTCGATATCCGGCCCGGCGTCTGCGGGGTCTTCCAGAGCCGTGTCGGAACCTGCTTGCCCGTGGGTCGTCGATATAATGAATTTGCCCCTATCAAGAAAGTCAAGAGTAATGCCTCGAGCCAAATTATCGGCCGTCCTGCCGGCCCTGTTGCTGGTATGCCTGGCAACTCTGCTGGCCGGCTGCTCCTCAACTGCCGATGACAAGTCGGCCAACTGGAGCGCCAACAAGCTGTATTCAGAAGCCAAGGACGAAATGAATTCGGGCGCCTACGACAAGGCCGTTCCGCTACTGGAAAAGCTCGAAGGGCGTGCGGCGGGCACGCCGCTGGCGCAACAGGCGCAGCTGGACAAGGCCTATGCCTACTACCGCTCGAGCGACCAGGCCCAAGCGCTGGCGACCCTCGATCGCTTCATGAAGCTGCACCCGGCGAGCCCGGCGCTCGACTATGCGCTCTATCTGAAAGGTATCGTCAATTTCAATGACAACCTGGGCATCTTTGCCTTCGTGGCACGCCAGGACCTGTCCGAACGCGACCAGAAGGCTTCCAAGGAATCATTCGAAGCGTTCCGGGAACTGGCCACGCGCTTCCCAGATTCACGCTATACATCCGATGCACGCCTGCGCATGACCTACATCGTCAACTCGCTGGCCCAGTACGAGGTCCATGTGGCCCGGTATTACTACACCCGCGGCGCCTACGTGGCCGCCATCAACCGGGCCCAGAGTGCGCTGAGCAATTACAAGGAAATGCCGGCGCTCGAGGAAGCGTTGTTCATCCTGCTGCAATCCTATGACGCGCTGGGAATGACTCAATTGCGCGATGACACGCGTCGTATCATGGAAAAGACCTATCCGCAGAGCCAATACCTCGGCCGCGGTTCAAAGTCGTCCCAGGATGCGTGGTGGAAGTTCTGGTGATCAGGCTGCCCCGGCGCCTGCTGTAATTTGCCTCGTGTCCGCAGCCATCGGGGATTCTCCCGCAGGTGGAGCTTCTTGCCCAAGTGCATCCAGGGCGGCATCGAATGCCTGCTGAGTCTGCAGCCGGCGCATCGCCGGCAAAGCTGCCATCAGGCGACGCCCGTAGCCCATGCTGGCCAGACGGGTGTCGCATACCACGAGCACACCCTGATCGGACTCGCGCCGGATCAAGCGCCCCGCCCCCTGCTTGAGCGCAACGGCGGCTTCCGGGACGAAATAGTCGTTGAACGGACTTCGCCCCTGAGATTCGAGCCGCAGTGAACGCGCCTGGACCAGTGGGTCGCCCGGTGGCGGGAAAGGCAGTTTGTCGATCACGACCAGCTGCAACGCCTGACCTGGAACGTCCACGCCCTCCCAGAAAGAGGCCGACGCCACCAGGACGCATCCGGGGCGGCCGTGACTGGCCCCCTCGCGAAATCGATCGATCATGCGGCGTTTGGGCATCTGCCCCTGCACCAGGACTTCAAGCTGGCCGGCGCCAGTGAAGCGCTCCTGCATGGCCTGGCCGATCGCCCGCAACGCCCTTAGCGTCGTCGTGAGCACCATGGTCCGGCCGCCCAGGCGCGCGGCAGCATCACCCGCCAGGGCCGCAACACCACCACTGTGGGCCGGATCGCTGGGCTTTGGCAGCTCGCGCGGCACGTAAACCGCCGCTTGCGCCGGATAGTCGAACGAACTGTCCACCCGCAGCACTTCTGCCTCACCCAGGCCGCACGGCTCGGTGAACCACGTCAGCCGCGCATCGTCCCCCAGCGTGGCCGATGTGAATATCCAGGATCGCTTCGATCCCCCGCCCTCGTCCTGGTCGGCACGCAGCAATCGCGTCTGCACCGCGTGCGCAATGTCCAGGGGCGACTCGACGAGTCGCAATTGCTGGCCCACGTCGAGCCAGCGCACCTTGCCTGCCTCGCAGGAGTCCATGAAGAGCACCGCCCTATGGCCAAAGTCGGCCACCCGCTCATGCAGCCGCGCAAAGTCCGGCGCAATTTCGCTCACTGTGGCTAACGCCGCCAGCGCGCGTTCGCACGCTTCGTTCACCCCTTCGAGCGCCTGTTGCCAGAGCGCGGCGTCGATCTGCTCTGGGGCCAGGCCGGTCCAACGCAGCCGGGAGCCCGCCTGCATCTTGCCCACCACCAGCCGAAGCTCGCGGGCCGCGTGTTCCACATCGGCGGCCAGCAACTGCCAGTCCGCCAGGCCGCGAGCCAATTGGAGGCCGGCGGCCAGCATATCGTGTGCAAAATCGATCAGCTGCCCGGTCGTCAAATGGGCGCCGAGAAACTGCACACCGGTCTCGTTGAGCTGATGGGCCTCGTCGAAGATGGCGACGCGAACCGTGGGCAACAGCTCGGCCATGCCAGACTCGCGCACCGCCATGTCGGCGAAGAACAAGTGATGGTTGATGACCACGACATCGGCGGCGAGCGCCTCGCGACGTGCCAGATTGACGTGGCAGGCTCGAAGATTCGGGCACTGCGAACCCAGGCAGTTGTCGCGGGTCGAGGTTACCAGCGGGATGACGGGGGAACGCTCGTCCAGCCCGGCCAATTCCGCCAGGTCGCCCGTGCGGGTAGCCTGCGCCCATTGCTCGACCTTGGCCAGGGCACGGACCGAGGTACGGTCCGGCAGCGTGGCATCGACGCGGGCAAGGTCCAGGCGGTGAAGGCACAGGTAACTGGCGCGGCCCTTGAGCAGCGCCGTGCGCACGGGCAGGCCCAGGGCCTTGACCAGCCTGGGCAGGTCCCGGCCAAACAGCTGGTCCTGCAGGGTCTTTGTCGCCGTCGAGAGCAGGACTTTTTCCCCGCAGAGAAGCGCCGGCACAAGGTAGGAAAATGTTTTGCCGACCCCCGTGCCCGCCTCGACCACCAGCGCGCCGCCCGTTTCAATGGTGCGGGCCACGGCCAGCGCCATCTCGGTCTGGCCGGATCTGGGGCTGAATTCGTCCGCCGCATGGGACAGTACGCCGCCGGGCTCGAAAGCCGCCCGGGTGAGGTCCTCAATGCCAGCTATACCATCGGGCATGCCCGTCATGCGGGCTCTTTGGGGTCAAGGGCCAGTTCCAGACGGGAAATCTGGTCGCGAAGGCCCAGGCGCCGCTTCTTGAGGCGGCGGATCATGAGCTCATCGACCGGGGATTCCTGCCCGATCCGATCGATCAGGGCGTTCAGATCAGCATGTTCCATGCGCAGTTCGATCAGGCGCCGTTCAGGGGAGTGGAGATTGGAGTCCAATGGGTAACGGCCGCCACACACGGACGGCTACTTTCCGGTTCGTTGAATAATACGTGTTTCAGGGGGAATAATCGAGCGCGCCAGAGCGTCAATCGATCACATCATGGCCAAAGGTTATCGACTCAGTGCATCGACCGGCATCCACAAGGGTGACCGCGAATACCAACAGGACCAGGTGGCCCTGCTCAGCCACCCGCGCCTGCCCGGCTGCGTACTGGCCATCGTGGCAGACGGGATGGGCGGGCGAAGCGGTGGGCGAAAGGCCTCCGACCAGGTCATGCTCACCGCGAGACAGCTGTTCGAGCGTTACGCGCCGGACAGCGACGACGCCACCACCGTGCTCAATCAGATCGTCCAGGAATCCCACATCGTCATCAAGCTGACGGCGATCTCATCGGAGCAGGAGCCCCACAGTACCCTGGCCGCATTCCTGGTCAATCCTGCGGGGGACTGCCACTGGGTTCACACTGGCGATTCGCGCATCTACCACTACCATGGCAGCAAGCTGGTCAAGCGCACAATGGACCACTCGTATGTGCAAACGCTGGTCGAGCGCGGCGAGCTGACCGAGGAAGAAGCCAATGTCCACCCGCAGTCGAACATCCTGATGGGGTGCCTTGGCGCCGAGGATGACCCGCCGGTGGCCATGCACTTCATCCCGCAGTTGCGTCCTGGCGACGTCCTGATGGCCTGCAGCGATGGCGTCTGGCACTACTTCAGTCCGAATGAACTCGGCTCGGTGCTGTCGTCGCTTTCACCGCGCGAGGCAACCGAGTTCCTGATCGAAAAGGCCCGATCGCGCGGTCATGGGGGCGGCGACAACCTCTCCCTGGTCATCGTCAAGTTCGAACCTCTGGGTAGCTGATCCGGTGCGGCTCAGGGTGGCGTCGGCAGCGGCGCCGCCGGCGGCCTGTGCTGTTCGGCCAGGCGTTTCTTGAGCTGAGCTCCGTGCTCTTTGGCCTCGGCTTGCCGCGCCTGGTCGCGGAGTTGGTTCGCCGCCGTATCTCCTGGTGCATGGCTGGCCGGCCGGCTGTTTTGGGCGGGCCGGTGGCTTGCCGCCGGAACAGCTGTAGCCGACCGCGCAGTGGCCTTTTGGTTCGATGCCCCGGCTCTTGGCGCCGCAGCCTTCTCTTCGTTCGCGCGCTGCCTCTGGGCGCCACTGGCCAGACGTTGCGCATCGTTCAGGGAAATCTCCTGGCGTCGCAGGTCGGCCAGGACGGCGCGGCGACGCGTCTTGGCCTGGGCGATGCAGTCAGTCGTGGCAAAACGTCCGCGGCAGGCCAGTTCCTCGGCCGAGTAGCGCTCTTGGGCCTGCGTACGCTCGGCACTGATACGTGCACGGTCGCGCTGCTGCGCACCCGGTTCGGATTGCGCACAGGCGCCAAAGCAGACAGCCAGTGTGGTCAGAAATGCGGCAATCTTGCTCATGTCAGGCTCGTGTCGACCATCCGGCGCTCCAGACCGAGAAACTCGGCAGTCTGCATTTCGACCAGGCGAGAGACAGTCCGGGGGAATTCGTGCGCCAGCGGGCCTTCCGTGTACAACGCTTCGGGTGGCACCTGTGCCGACACGATCAGCTTGACGCGCCGGTCGTACAGCACATCCACCAGCCAGGTGAAGCGGCGCGCCTCTGAGGCCATCCTCACCGGCATGTACGGCACGTCGCTGAGCAGCACGGTGTGGAACTGGGTGGCGATCTCCAGGTAGTCGTTCTGCGAGCGCGGTCCGCCGCACAGCGTCCTGAAATCGAACCAGACCACGCCGCCGGCCTTGCGGCGGGCCCGGATTTCGCGCGCCTCGATATGCAGCACGGGATCTTCGTCGTGCGTCTCGGCCAGCCGGGTGAAAGCCTCGCCCATCTCGGCATCGGCCTGCGGCCCCAGCGGAGTGTGATAGAGCTTCACATGCTCCATGGTGCGGCGCCGGTAATCGATCCCATAGTCGACACTGACAACCTGCAATCGCTCATTCAGCAGCGCAAGCGCCGGCAGGATGCGGTCACGGTGCAGGCCATCGGGATACAGGTCGTCCGGCCGGAAGTTGGAAGTCGTGACAAAGCCCACTTCATTGGCGAACAGCGAGTCCAGCAGACGGTGCAGAATCATCGCATCCGTAATATCTGCAACGTGAAACTCGTCGAAACAGATCAGCCGGTAGCGCCGCGCGATCCGGCGCCCGAGTTCGTCCAGCGGGTTGACCGTGCCCTGCAGTTCCTGAAGTTCGCGATGCACTTCGCGCATGAACTCGTGAAAGTGCAGCCGGGTCTTGCGCCGGATTGGTACCGCGTTGTAGAAGCAGTCCATCAGGAAGCTCTTGCCGCGCCCGACACCGCCATGCATGTAGACGCCCCGGGGAACCTCCGGATGGTTGATCAATTTCTTGAAAGCGTTGGAGCGCTGCTCGCGAAATTCGGCCCACTCGCTCGCGCAGCGTTCCAGCGCCTGAACAGCGAACAGCTGCGCGGGGTCGCTCTGGTAACCCCGCGCACCGAGTTCGGCTTCATAGGCCTCGCGGACCGACGTCACGTCAGAAATTCAGGCTGCGCTTGTCGACGGCCAGCGCCGCCTCCCTGGTGGCCTCCGACAACGACGGGTGGGCGTGGCAGATTCGGGCGATGTCTTCGGCAGACGCACGGAATTCCATGGCCACAACGGCTTCGGAAATCAGCTCGCTGGCCATCGGTCCCACGATGTGTACACCCAGGATCTCGTCGGTAGCGGCATCGGCCAGGAACTTGACCATACCGGTGGTGTCGCCCAACGCACGGGCACGGCCGTTGGCCATGAACGGGAAGGTACCCGCCCTGTACTTCACGCCAGCCGCCTTGAGTTGCTGTTCGGTCTGGCCGACCCATGCAATCTCCGGGTTGGTGTAGATCACCCACGGGATCGTATTGAAGTTGACATGCCCGTGCTGTCCGGCAATCCGTTCGGCCACTGCAACGCCCTCGTCTTCGGCCTTGTGAGCCAGCATGGGCCCGCGCACAACGTCACCCACTGCCCAGACACCCGGCAGATTCGTGCGGCACTCATCGTCAACCACCACGGCGCCGCGTTCGTCGAGCTTGAGCCCGACGGCATCGGGATTCAATCCGACGGTGTTGGGTACGCGGCCAATTGACACGATCAGCTTGTCCGCATCCAGCATCTGGGCTTGCCCCTTGGCATCGGTCCAGGCCACTGAAACACCCTTTTTGCCACTCTTGATCTCGCCGACCTTCACGCCCAGTTCGATCTTCATGCCCTGGCGGATAAACGCCTTGTGCGCCTCCCGCGCGATCTGCTCGTCGACCGCACCCAGGAACGTGGGCAATGCCTCCAGCACCGTCACCTGCGAGCCGAGCCGACGCCAGACCGAGCCCATCTCCAGCCCGATCACTCCCGACCCGATCAAGCCAAGCTTTTGCGGGACTGCGCCAATGCGCAAGGCGCCGTCGTTGGACAGGATCTTGTCTTCATCGAATGGCGTCCCGGCCAGCGCCCTGGCGCTCGAGCCGGTGGCGACAATGACGTGCTTGGCCACCAGGGTTTCCTCGGCCGCACCGGTCACCTTGATCTGGTAACCGTCCGCGGCCGCTGCCACGAACGCGCCCCGCCCATGGAAGAAGGTGACCTTGTTCTTCTTGAACAGGAACAGGATGCCCTCGTTGTTTTGCTTGACCACCGTGTCCTTGCGGGCCAGCATTTTCGTCAGATCCAGGCCCAGGCCTTTGACTTCGATACCATGGTCCACAAAATGATGCGCGGCCTGGTCGTAGTTCTCGGACGATTGCAGCAGCGCCTTGGATGGAATGCAGCCCACGTTGGTACAGGTGCCGCCGGGAGCCGGGCCGCCCTTTTCATTCTTCCACTCGTCGATGCATGCCGTATTGAAGCCCAGTTGGGCGGCGCGGATCGCCGCGATGTAGCCGCCGGGACCGCCCCCGACAACGATAACGTCAAATGTTTTCATGATTCCTCAAATGTCGAACAACAGGCGTGCCGGATCTTCCAGCGCTTCCTTCATGGCCACCAGCCCGAGAACCGCCTCGCGGCCATCGATGATGCGGTGGTCGTAGGACATGGCCAGGTAATTGATCGGCCGCACGACAACCTGGCCGTTCTCGACTACTGCGCGGTCCTTGGTGGCATGCACGCCCAGGATTGCAGACTGGGGCGGGTTGATGATCGGGGTGGACAGCATGGAACCGAACACGCCGCCATTGGAGATCGAGAACGTGCCACCTGTCATCTCCTCGATACCCAGCTTACCGTCGCGCGCCTTGACGCCGTACTCGGCAATCTTCTTCTCGATATCGGCAAAGCTCATCTGGTCTGCATTTCGCAGGATCGGCACCACCAGCCCGCGCGGTGAACCCACGGCGATGCCGATGTCGAAATAGCCGTGGTAGACGATGTTGTTGCCGTCGACCGACGCATTGATGACCGGGTATTTCTTCAGGGCGTGCACGGCCGCCTTCACGAAGAAACTCATGAAGCCGATCTTGACGCCGTGTTCCTTCTCGAATTTTTCCTGGAAGCGCTTGCGCATTTCCATCACCGGCGCCATATTGACCTCATTGAATGTGGTCAGGATGGCATTGCTTGACTGTGATTGCAGCAGGCGTTCTGCCACCCGGGCACGCAGGCGGCTCATCGGCACGCGCTGTTCGGGGCGTTCACCCAGGTCGGGGGCCGAAGCCGGGGCGCTGACTTGCGGCAACGCTGCCTTTGCCACGCCCGGTGCCACCGCAACGGGAGCGGCTCCCGCCTTCGCGCCACCCGCTCCCACGGCACCCAGAACGTCGCTCTTGGTCACCCTGCCGTCTTTCCCCGTGCCTGCCACGGAGCCGGCAGCAAGGCTGTTGTCGGCCATCAACTTGGCCGCAGCAGGCATCGCGATGCCTGCCTTGGAGCCGCCCGCGACTGCGGCTGGTGCCACTGCCGCCACGGACACGGCCGGGGCCGATACGGCGGGGATGGCTGCACCAGCCTTGCCCGTGGTGTCGATCCTGGCAATCACCTGCTCGGCCAGGACGGTGGAGCCGTCGACTTGCACGATTTCGGCCAGCACGCCGGCCGCGGGCGCCGGCACCTCCAGCACCACCTTGTCGGTTTCAATTTCGACCAAGATCTCGTCGAGCTCGACCGCCTCACCGGCCTTCTTCTTCCATTGCAGCAGGGTTGCTTCGGCAACCGATTCGGACAGCTGCGGGACTTTGACTTCTACGATAGACATTGCAATTCCTAGATTGTTGTTTATTCGCGCCCGCGCGGTGACTCGCCAGTCTGTCGGGGTCGACCGCGTGGACGTACTTCGGCGCTTCGGGTCCGAAATACGGTTACTTGGTCAGGACGAAGCCCTTAAGTTTGGCGAAAGCGCCGTCAACCAGTGCCTTCTGCTGCTCCTGGTGCAGGTGCGAGTAGCCGACGGCCGGAGATGCCGAAGCGGCACGGCCCGAGT
>JANYAN010000173.1 GCA_025361305.1 Burkholderiales bacterium | reverse complement strand
CCTGCTGGCCGCTGCGCCGCTCAAGCAGCGCTTCGCCTTCCTCGCGGCCATCGCGGCCGAAGTACTTGTGCAGCAGGTAGACCATCGCCCACAGGTGGCGACCCTCCTCGACGTTGACCTGGAACAGATTGCGCAGGTCGTACTGGCTGGGGCAGGTCAGGCCCAGGTGCTGCTGCTGCTCGACCGAGGCCGGCTCGGTGTCGCCCTGGGTGACGATGATGCGGCGCAGGTTGGCGCGGTATTCGCCGGGGATGTCCTGCCAGGCGGCCTCGCCCTTGTGGTCGCCGAAATGGATCTTGCGGTCCTTCTCGGCCGGGTTCAGGAAGATGCCCCAGCGGTAGTCGGGCATCTTGACATGGGCAAACTGGGCCCAGCCCTGTGGGTCGACGCTGATCGCGGTGCGCAGGTAGACGTCGAAGTTCTGCGAGCCGTCGGGCCCCATGTCGTTCCACCAGCTCAGGTAGTTGGGCTGCCACTGCTCGAGCGCGCGCTTGAGCGTGCGGTCTTCGCCGAGGTTGACGTTGTTGGGGATCTTTTCGCTGTAGTCGATGCTGCTCATGGGTTGCTCCTGATTCAGTGGGTTCTCAAACTCGATTCCAATCGAACGCGGCCTTGTCGCCTTTGCCATAGACCTTCAGCGCGCCCTTTTCACCCACGGCGTTGGGACGCTGGAAGATCCAGTTTTGCCAGGCGGTAAGCCGGCCGAAGATGCGGGTGAACATGTTCTCGGGGCCGTTGAAGCGCAGGTTGGCTTCCAGGCCTGTCAGCGCGTCCGGTGACATCGCCACTCTTTCCTCGATGGCGATGCGCACCTCGTCGGCCCAGTCGATGTCGTCGGGGTTGGCGGTGACCAGGCCGACGGCAAAGGCCGCATCCGCATCGAGCGACTGCCCCGCCTTGGCACGCACGGCCTCCAGCGCGGGCTGCTCGTCGTAGAAGCGGCGGCCCAGGCGGCTCTGGCCGGTGACCATCGGGTAGAGGCCGAAGTTGGTCTCACCCACGGTGATCTTCGGGGCGCGGGCCTCGTCGTCCGGCAGCGCCAGCTGGTAGCTGCGGTCGCAGGCCAGTGCCAGTTCCAGGAAAGTCCCGGCAAAGCACGAGCCCGGCTCGATCAGGGCGAACAGGCTGCGCGACGATACGTCGAACCGGCTGAACGTGCGGCGCAAGAGGCCGATGGTTTCACGCGCCAGCCAGTGGTCTTTGTGCGCCATCAGCGTCGCGTCCATCGCCAGTACCGCCGCTGCGTCGCCCTCGGTCTTGATCTGCCACATGCCAATGTCCAGCTCGTTGGTGCGCATCGACAGGATGGCGTCTTCCAGTTCGCGGCCCAGCGCAAGGGGGTACCAGCCGGCCCCGGCGGCCTCGATGCCGGCAATGTCGGTCGGCTGGGCGCCACTCGGCGCCTTGACCGTCAACGTGGCGATGCGTTGCGCGCGGCTGATCTCGACCGTCACATGTGTATAGCGCAGCGCGTCTGTCTCGATCGTGCGCCGCAGCGGTGACAGGATGACGCCTTTGCCGTTGGCCGGGCGATCGCTCCTCGCGGCCAGTTGCAAGGCACGCTCCTGCACTTTCTGGGCGAAGCCCGCCGGTTTGGCGATGTCGTCGACCAGGCGCCAGTCCTTGGCCTTCTGGCCGCGAACGCCTTCGGTGGTGGTGCAGAAGATGTCGGCCAGGTCGTGGCGCACGTGCCGCTTGTCGGTCACGCGGGTCAGGCCGCCCGTGCCCGGCAGTACGCCCAGCAACGGCACTTCGGGCAGGCTGACGGCGCTTGAGCGGTCGTCCACCAGGATGATTTCGTCGCACGCCAGGGCCAGCTCGTAGCCACCGCCGGCACAGGCACCGTTGACGGCTGCCAGGAACTTCAGGCCGGAGTTCGCAGACGAGTCTTCCAGGCCATTGCGGGTCTCGTTGGTGAACTTGCAGAAGTTCACTTTCCAGGCGTGGCTGGAAACGCCCAGCATGAAGATGTTGGCGCCCGAGCAGAACACCTTTTCCTTGGCGCTGGTGACCACCACGGTGCGCACCTCGGGGTGCTCGAAACGGATTCGGTTGACGGCGTCGTTCAGCTCGATATCCACGCCCAGGTCGTAGCTGTTGAGCTTGAGCTTGTAGCCGGGGCGCAGGCCCGCGTTTTCGTCGAAGTCGGCCGTCAAAGTCGCGACAGGCCCCTCGAACCTGAGTTTCCAGTGGTGATACTGGCTGGGGTGGGTCTGGTAGTCGACGCGGGGGCTGGTATTCAAGGTGTTATCTCCTGGAAAGCGAAATAATGCATCAATCCGATTCAGTGATAAGCATCATAATGCATATAAATTCTCGATGTCAAGCATTTTAATGCATCTTTCTGAAATATCAGGCCGAGAGCTGCAGGGCCTTGCGCACCAGCTCGCGCAGAGCCAGGAAAGTCGGCTCCAGCGGCTGGGCGCTGGTGTCCAGCTTGAACTCCGCCTTCGAGTAAAAGGCAGCACGGCCGGCCAGGATGCCCTTGAGGTCCTCCATGGCCTCGCGGCTGACCGCCATCGGCCGAAGGTCGCCTTGCGCCGTGACCCGGCGCATGTGATCTTCGGGGTCGGCCTGCAGCCACACGGTTGTGCAGTGCGCCAGGGCCAGGTTGAACGTGGCTGCATCCGACACCAGCCCGCCCGGCGTGGCGATCACCGCTTCGGGGTAGATCTGGATCGCTTCTTCGATGGCGCGCCGCTCGTATCGCCGATAAGCGTTGACGCCGTACAGCGCCTGGATCTCGGCGATGCTGCAACCGGCGAATTTCTCAATTTCGCGGCTGAGCTCGACAAAGGGGTAGCCCAGGTCGTCGGCCAGCATCTGGCCCAGTGTCGACTTTCCTGCGCCGCGCAACCCGATCAAGGCCACGCGGCAACTGCGGCCGGCATTGCCGCCGCCGGTGCCCAGCATTTGACCGACCGCTTCACGCACTCGCCGCAATGTCGCCTCGTCGCGGCGCTCCAGCAGCTCGCGCAGGAGCAGCCACTCAGCCGACGACGTGGTGACGTCGCCAACCAGTTCGGCCAGCGAGCACTGCAGCGCTCCAGCCACTTGCAGCAGGACCAGGATCGAGGCATTGCCAATGCCGTATTCGAGGTTGGCCAGGTGGCGCTCGGACACCTCGGCCGCCTGGGCCACGGCCTTGCGCGTCATCCCGCGCCGCGACCGCAGCGAGCGCACCCGTTCGCCCAGAGCCGCCAGGAACGGGTTGCGGCCGTCGCTGTCCAATCCCCCTTGAGGATCGGGGACGGGTCGACCGGAAGGCGGCGCCGAGGGCTCCGCTCGAATCGTGTCAGGGCGCATTTGATGCATTATAGTGCTTGACTTCTCGCGAGGTTGCGCATATTGTTCATGTAAGCACAATAATTCATCTTGACGGCGCCTGCAACCCAAATCCATCGGACGGAGTTCTCCCCGTGTCACCTGCTGAATTTCGCGAACAAATCACCCAACTGACTGCGCGCCTGGCCGGACGCGCGCTCGATGCCGATTTCACGAAATAGGCGAGCCGGGTTGACCCCAAGATCAAACCGAGGAGACATTCATGACCCACGTGACCGCGGTAAGCGCGCCCGGCGAGCGCTTCAACTTTGCTCAATACCTGCTCGATGCCAATGTGTCGAGGCCGGGCAAGCAGGCCTTCATCGACGACCATGGCGCGCTGACTTACGGCGAGCTGGAAGAGCGCGTGCGTCGTATGGCCGCCGGACTGCGGGCGCTGGGCTTGCGCCGCGAGGAGCGGGTTCTGCTGCTGATGCACGACTGCAACGACTGGCCCGTGGGTTTCCTGGGGGCGATGTACGCCGGCCTGGTGCCGGTGGCTGTCAATACGCTGCTTACTGCCGACGACTACGCCTATATGCTGGAGCATTCGCGGGCCCAGGCCGTGCTGGTGTCCGGGGCGCTGCTGCCTGTGCTGGCCTCGGCGATGATCAAGTCCGACCACGAAGTGCAGAAGGTCATCATCTCGCGTCCGGTGGCTCCCCTGCGCCCGGCCGAAGTGGAGTTCGAGGCTTTCATACAAGCGCAATCACCGATGCCGAAACCAGCAGCGACTGGGCCGGACGACACCGGGTTCTGGCTTTACTCGTCCGGCTCGACCGGCCGGCCGAAGGGCACCGTGCATTCACACGGAAATCCCTACTGGACGGCCGAGCTGTACGGCAAGGCGGTGCTGCAACTGAAGGAAAGCGATGTCTGTTTCTCGGCAGCCAAGTTGTTCTTCGCCTACGGCCTGGGCAATGCCCTGACTTTCCCGATGTGCGTCGGCGCCACCACGTTGTTGATGGCCGAGCGGCCCACGCCCGATGCCACCTTCAGCCGCTGGCTCGGCCGCGTCGGTGGCGTCAAACCCACTGTTTTCTATGGTGCCCCGACCGGCTTCGCCGGCATGCTGGCGCACCCTAACCTGCCAGCCGCCGGCGACGTGGCGATGCGCCTGGTGTCGTCCGCAGGCGAAGCCTTGCCGGCCGATCTGGGTGAGCGCTTCAAGCGGCACTTCGGCGTCGACATCGTCGACGGCATCGGCTCCACCGAGATGCTGCACATCTTCCTGTCGAACCGGCCGGAAAGGGTGCGCTACGGCACCACCGGCTGGCCCGTGCCCGGTTACGAAGTGGAATTGCGCGGCGACAAGGGTGAGCCCGTGCCCGACGGCGAGCCGGGTGACCTTTACATCCATGGGCCGTCCAGCGCCATGATGTATTGGGGCAACCGGGTCAAGACGCTGGAAACCTTCCAGGGCGGCTGGACCAAGAGCGGTGACAAATATGTGCGCAACACGGACGGCAGCTACACCTATGGCGGGCGCAGCGACGACATGCTCAAGGTCAGCGGCATCTACGTCTCGCCGTTCGAGGTCGAGGCCACGCTGGTGCAGCACCCCGCGGTGCTGGAAGCGGCCGTCATCGGCGTCAATGATGCGCAGGGCCTGACCAAGACCAAGGCCTTCGTCGTGCTCAAATCGGGCCAGTCGGCCAGCGAAGACGATCTCAAGGCTTTCGTCAAAGACCGTCTCGCACCGTACAAATATCCGCGCGCCATCGAGTTCATCACCGACCTGCCCAAGACGGCTACCGGCAAGATCCAGCGCTTCAAGTTGCGGGAGCGCGAGGCCGGGAAGTGAGCGAATCCCGGTTTGCCGAGATTCACTGGGCCGGGCGCCCGCTACGCATTGAATACCAGTGGGTCGGCAACACGGCTGCGACAGCGCCGCTGATGGTTTTCCTGCACGAGGGCCTGGGCTCGGTGGCCATGTGGCGCGACTTCCCGCAGCGGCTTTGCGAGGCCACCCAATGCCGGGGCCTGGTCTATTCGCGTCCGGGTTATGGCCGTTCGACTGCGCGGCCTGTTGACGAGGCCTGGGACCCGGATTTCATGCACCGGCAGGCGTATGAGGTGTTGCCCGACCTGCTGCAGGCGCTGCAGATCGACGCGCTGGCCCAGCCCTTATGGCTCTTTGGCCACAGCGATGGCGGCTCGATTGCGCTGCTGTACGCCGCACGTTTTCCGGGGCAGGTGGCCGGTGCTGTGGTGATGGCGCCGCACATCATGGTCGAGGACATCTCCGTCGCCAGCATCGAACAGGCCCGCGTTGCCTACACCCAGACGGATCTGCGCGAGCGCCTGGCCCGGTACCACGACGATCCCGACTCGGCCTTCTGGGGCTGGAACGGTGTCTGGCTGCATCCGCCGTTTCGACAGTGGTCGATCGAGGCCGATATGGCCGCGATTACCTGCCCGCTGTTGGCGATTCAGGGAGTCGACGACGAGTACGGCACGCTGGAGCAAATCCGTGGCATCGCCCGCCGTGCGCCGCAAACCGAACTGCTGGAACTGGCCGGCTGTGGCCACTCACCCCACCGCGATCGGCCAGACGACGTGATCGCCGCGGTCGCTGCTTTCGTCGGCAGGCGGGGCTAGGCGTCGGCGCCGAGCGAAGAGCCCCGCCCATCAGGCCAAAAGATCGCGCAGCGTGCGGGCGATCACCTTGGTGGCGCGCCGAAGGTCTTCCAGATCCAGCCTTTCGTCGGCGCGCTTGGCGTGCGACTCGAGCACGGTGCGCGGGCCTGCGCCGTAAATCACGCCGGGAACGCCGTATTCGCCGTACAGGCGCACGTCCGTGTACAGCGGCGTGCCTACTGCCGGGATCGGCTCGCCGAACACGGCCTGGCCGTGCTGCTGGATGGCTGCCACCAGCGGCCGGTTGCCGGGCAGCGGCTCCAGGGCACGGGCCAGCAGCATGCGCTGGACGTCCACCTTCACGTCGCGTCCACCGCGCGGTGGGTCGAATGATCTTGCGGCCTCTTCGATGGTGGCGCGCAGGGACGCTTCCACCTGCTCCGGGTCTTCCTCGGGAATCATTCGCCGATCCAGCTTGAACATGACCTTGCCGGGAATCACGTTGGTGTTGGTGCCGCCACTGATCAGGCCGACGTTCAGATAGGGATGGGTGATGCCGGTCACCCTGGAACTGATGCGTTTGTAATCGGCATTCAACGCGTAGAGCGCATTGAGGATGTGTGTGGCCGCCTGCAATGCATCGGTGCCACTGTCGGGAATGGCGGCGTGGCTCATTTCGCCATGCACCGTCACTTCCAGCTGCAGGCAGCCGTTGTGGGCCACCACCACCTGGTAGCTGAAGCCGGCCGCGATCATCAGGTCGGGCCGGGTGAGCTTGTTCTCGAGCAGCCAGCCCGGACCGACTTCGCCGCCGAACTCCTCGTCGTAGGTAAAGTGCAATTCGACGTTGCCATGTGCGGGCCTGCACACGGCCTCAAGCGCCCGCACCGCGAAAGTGAACGTCGAGAAATCGCACTTGCTCACCGCCGCGGCACGGCCGTATATCTTGCCGCCCTCGATCTCACCGCCATACGGGTCGTGCGTCCAGCCCTCGCCCGGGGGCACGACATCGCCATGGGCATTGAGCGCGATGGTCTTGCCGGCGCCGTAGTGCCGCCGCACGATCAGGTTGGTGATGGTCTCCAGCCCCGCCGCCTTGACCTTGTCGGCCGGCACGGGATGCTGCTGCGCTTCGAACTCGAACGCCTTGAGCAGTTGCGCCGTGCGAATGGCGTGCGGCGCGTTGTTGCCCGGCGGCGTGTCGGTGGGCACGCGGATGAGCTCCTGCAGGAAGCGGACCTGCTCGTCGAAGTGGCTGTCGATCCAGGCGTCGAGCTTGTCGTAATCGGTGGTCATTGGAGTTCTGCGGCAAGGTTGTTCAGGAACAGCTGGAAGGCTTCGACCGCCAGTTGCATATCGTCGCTGGTGGTGCTCTCCAGCGGGTTGTGGCTGATGCCGGCGTTCTGGCCGCGTACGAACAGCATGGCCTGCGGCATTACTTCGTGCAGCTTCATGGCGTCATGGCCGGCGCCGCTGGGCATGCGGTATATCGGCACGCCCAGAGCATCGACCGCGCGCTCCCAGCGCTGTTGCCAGTCGGGGTGGCTGGGCGCCGCCGCCGCGCGCATGGTTTCCTCGTGCGTGTGGTGCAGGCCACGCCGCTCGCATATCGCCTGCAGTTCGGCCAGGACGTCGTTCACCAGCGCATCGCGCTGCGGGTCGGTGGGCGCACGCAAATCGAGCGTGAACTGGCACCGGCCGGGCACCACGTTGGTGGATCCGTTGGGCACCGTCCAGATGCCAATCGTGCCGACCGAGTCGCCATCGCGCGTCGCGCGTTTTTCGATAAAGAGGGCCAGTTCGGCCACCGCCGAGGCGGCGTCGCGCCGACGATTCATGGGCGTGGTGCCGGCATGGCTGGCCATGCCAATCACCTCGCACAGGAAGCGCACGCCGCCATTGATCGAGGTGACGATGCCCAGTGGCAGGTCAATCTCGTTGAGCACCGGCCCCTGCTCGATATGGACTTCGACAAAGCCCAGGTAATCGGCCGGATTGCGCCTGAGCTTCGGGATATCGTCGATGCACAGGCCGGCGTGCTGCATGGCCTCGCGCAGGGTGACGCCATCGGTATCTTTTTGCTCCAGCCAGCGGGTATCAAAGTGGCCGGTCAGCGCGCCCGAGCCCAGGAAGGTGGCCTTGTAACGCTGGCCTTCCTCCTCGGCGAAGCCCACCACTTCGAAGTGGAAGGGCAGGCGCCTGCCTTGCCGTGCCAGCTCCCTGACGCAGGCCATGGCCGTGAAGATTCCCAGGCGTCCGTCGTACTTCCCGCCATTGCGCACCGTGTCGTAGTGGGAGCCCGTCATCAGGGATTTGGCATCCGGCTGGGCGGCCCGGTAGCGCCCCACCACATTGGCCACGGCATCGCTCCCCACTTCGTCGAAACCGCACTCGCGCATCCAGTGCGAGATGCGCTGCGCGCAGGCGCGGTGCGCCTCGGTGAGGTAAGTCACCGTCAGCTGGCCGCGCTCCGCGAAGCCGGGGTCGCTGTGCTGCGCCAGTTTCTCCTGCCAGTCCCACACCAGATTACCCAGTTGCGGCTGGACGCCGAACTTGTCGTGCAGGCGCATCTCGACGATGCGGTGGATATTGCGCAGGCACTCGGCGCGCTCGAACTCCGGGTGGTTGTCCAGCCGGCGCTCGAAGGTGTCGATGATTTCCTTGCGGACCAGGCCGGTGCCGCGCGGTCCGCGCACCGCCAGGATGAACGGGAAGCCGAACCTGGCGTTGTAGTCGGCGTTGAGCCGCTGGATCTTGGCGAACTCTTCGGGCGTGCAGTCGGTCAGGCCCGCCTTGCCCTGCTCGTGGGTCGATTCGGCCGTGAGGGCGTTGCTGACCATGGCCTTGCCGGCCAGCTCGGGGTGGGCGCGGATCAGGGCCAGTTGCCTTTCGGGGCCGGCCTCACTCACGATGCGCGCCATGGTGTGCTTGAGCTGCGCCATCGAACGGAAGGGCCGATGCGCCAGCGCCGCCCGGGCGATCCACGGCGAATGCTCGTACAGGCCGCCCAGCAGGACTGCCGCCTCGGCCTGCGTAGCAGCATTGAGTTGTTCCAGCGTAAGGGCCATGCGTCAGCCTTGGTAGGGGTGGGCCTGCTTCCAGTGGCGGGCAATGTCGATGCGGCGGCAAATCCAGACGCGGTCATGTTTGCCGATGTGGTCGAGGAAGCGCTGCAGCGCCACGATGCGGCCGGGCCGGCCCAGCAGCCGGCAGTGCATGCCGACGCTCAGCATTTTGGGGGTGACGTCGCCCTCGGCGTACAGCGCGTCAAAACTGTCGCGCAGGTAGATGTAGAAGTCTTCGGCCTGCGCAAACCCCTGGGGCAGTGAAAAACGCATGTCGTTGCTGTCCAGCGCATAGGGAACCACCAGGTGCGGCACCACCGTGCCGTCGCTCCTGGCCACCTTCACCCAGAACGGCAAGTCATCGCCGTAGTAATCGCTGTCGTACTCGAAGCCGCCGTAGTCGGCCACCAGTCGGCGGGTGTTGGGGCTGTCGCGGCCGGTATACCAGCCAAGAGGCCTTTGGCCAATGAGCTGCTCGATGGCCTGCATCCCCAAGCGCATGTGTTCGCGCTCAGTCGCCTCATCGATATTCTGGTAGCTGATCCAGCGCCAGCCGTGGCAGGCGATCTCGTGGCCGTATTCCTTGAACGCAGCGGCCAGTTCCGGATGCCGCCGCAACGCCATGCCAACGCCAAACACGGTCAGCGGAAGGCCGCGCTTTTCGAACTCGCGCAGGATGCGCCAGGCGCCGGAGCGCGAGCCGTATTCGTAGACGCTTTCCATCGTCAGGTGGCGGTCGGCGAAGGCCGGCGGATTGAACATTTCAGACAGGAACTGTTCGGAGCCGGCATCGCCGTGCAGCACGGCATTCTCGCCGCCTTCCTCGTAGTTCAGCACGAACTGGACTGCGATGCGGGCGTTGCCGGGCCACTGGACATGGGGCGGATTGCGGCCGTAGCCGACCAGGTCGCGCGGATAGGGGGCTGTTGCGTCATGGGTCATTGATTCGCCCTCAGGCCATCGCCAGCGAGATGTCGCTGCTGGGCAGCTGGCGATCGAAAGCGAGGTTCTGCTCCACGTGCTGCAGATGCTCGGTCATCAGGCGCACCGCGCGTGGTTCGTCCCGCGCAGCCAGCGCCTTGACAATTTCGGTGTGTTCGTCGCTGGAATGTCCGGCGGCGCTGGAAGTCTGGTACATCAGCGTGATCAGCGAGCACCGCGAGATCAGCTCGCCCAGGATCTGCGCCAGCACCTCGTTACCCATCAGTTCGGCCATGCGCACGTGGAAATTGCCGAGCAGTTCAGTACGGCCGGCCACATCTTCTTTTTCCACCGCCAGTTTTTCGCGGGCCACGTGCTCGCGCAGGGCACGGATCCTGGCAGACGTCACATCGCGCACGAAGGCGCGAGTCATCTCGGCTTCCAGCATGCGGCGCACGGCGAACACCTGCCGCGCCTCGGCAGCCGAGGGCGCCGCGACGAAGGCGCCACGGGCGGGCTCGAGACGGACCAGCCGGTTCTGGCCCAGCTGGAACAGTGCCTGGCGTACCAATGTGCGCGACACCCCGAAATGATCCGCCAGCTTCTGCTCGGCGAGCTTGGTGCCGGGCTGCAGCCGGTGCTCGACGATGGCACGTGTCAGGGCCTCGACGATGAAACTCGTGGTGGAGGACTCCATGGCTGCGCATGATAGCCGTAAATCAAAAAAGTGTATACACTTCTGTCGACTGACTTTTTCGACCCCGTTTCGCAAGGATGCACCATGGGCCTGAGCACGCACGTTCTCGACACCATGCACGGCGGCCCGGCCGCCGGCATGGAGGTGGCGCTGTACACGACGCAGGGCGACGCCGCCACCCTGGTCATGCAATTCACGCTGAACCCCGACGGCCGCAACCCTGATGGCCCGCTGTACGACAGCGCGAGCCTGAAGAAGGGCACCTACAGGCTTGTCTTTGACGTCGCGGGTTATTTCAAGGCGCGCGGCGCGGTGCTGCCCGAGCCGAATTTCCTGAATCGCGTCAGCCTGGATTTCGGTGTCGCCCACCCCGAGCAGCACTATCACGTGCCCTTGCTGGTCAGCCCCTGGAGTTACTCGACCTACCGCGGGTCCTGAAGTGCCTTCAGTCCTGGCCTTCGGTCAGCGTATCGAGCTGGAAGCGGCCGCTCTTGTGCCACAGCCAGGTGTCGGTGTAGGTCACCCGGCCCATCCGCACCGGTGCGGGGAAGGGCGCGGCGGCCAGCACCATGCGCTCGATCTCGACGACGACCTCGGGGGCGTGCGAAGGCTTGCGCATCCAGTTGAGGCGGCTTACTGCGCCACGGCCATCGACATCGACCTGCAGTACGCCGACCGCGTGCAGCAGCGGGGGCATCCGGCCTTTGTAGATGCGGTCGTGATTGAGGCCGTACAGATGGGTGGCGGCGTCCTGGCGATAGGCCCGGGGGGTTGTGGCACCGGATGTCTTCACGGTGCTGATCGGTGCGGCCGGGGGTACATAGGCGGCCTTTGCGGGATCAACGGCTGGGGCTGGTTTCGCCGGGGTAACAGATGCGACCGGGGTCGGCGGCAAGGCGGTGGACGAGCAGGCAGCCAGAATGACGGTCGCCACAGTCACAGGGACCGCGGGCACCAGGCAATGCCAGTCGAAATGACGCTTCATGGGTATGTCTCCGTACGGGGTGCGCTGTGCGCAGTTACTGCTGAGCCCTCACAACGCGATAGTCTGCACTGCGGCGGGCCGGATGCCAGATATTTTTCATATTGAAACGCACCACCGTCCGATGACCATGAACGAAATCACACCGATGCCGCCGCTGCAGGATGCCGTGCTGGTCACGGTGGACGCGACCCAGGGCTCGGCGCCGCGCGAAGCGGGCGCATGGATGCTGGTGTTTGCGGCGGTGACGGTCAACACCATTGGTGGAGGCCAACTTGAGTTCCAGGCCATCGACGAGGCGCGGCGTCGCCTGGCCGGCGCGGTGGGCAATGACGTCCTGCGTTACCCGCTGGGGCCCAGCCTGGGCCAATGCTGCGGCGGCGTACTGCACCTTCGCTATCGGCGTGTCGAGGCATCCTGTATCGCCGGAACGATACGCGGGCTGCAGGCAAAGCGCACCCCGGTGGCGCTGTTCGGCGGAGGCCATGTGGGGCGGGCGCTGGTCAACGTGCTCTGCGCACTGCCCTATGCGGTAAGCTGGATCGACAGCCGTGACGAGATATTCCCCGAGGGTCTGCCGGAGAATGTGACGTGTGAGCACTCCGACCCCGTCGAGGCGGCGGTGGCGGATATCGCGCCGGGTTCACCGGTGCTGATCATGAGCTTCAGCCACGCCGAAGACCTGGGCATCGTGGCCGAATGCCTCAGGCGCCGCCGCGAACACAATGACCTGCCCTACATCGGCCTGATCGGCAGCAAGAGCAAATGGGCGGCGTTTCGCCACCGGCTGGAACGGCGCGGCTTCACGGCCGAAGAAATGACGCATATCACCTGTCCCATCGGGCTTGCCGGCATCGCCGGCAAGGAGCCCGAAGTGATCGCTGTCAGCGTTGCGGCACAGTTGCTGCTGCTGCCGGTCTGGTGAAAACCCCGATGCAATACTTTGTGACATCAGGCGCAAAAATTGTATACACTTTGGTCCACAGGTCGCAGCGGAGCCGGGCATCGAGCAGATGCTTTTGTTCGCGGCCCCTCCTGCTTAGAGCGCCCGCAGTGGTGAGCAGGGTTCAGGGCCCGCGGGCCCCCTGAGGTTGAGACATGGAGAGCTACCTTCTCGACTGGGCGAACCTGCTGCTGCGCTGGGTCCATGTCATCACGGCCATCGCCTGGGTCGGCTCGTCGTTCTATTTCGTTTTTCTTGACAGCAGCCTGACCCCTCCGGTCGATGAAGACCTTAAGAAGCAAGGCGTCAGCGGCGAACTCTGGGCGGTGCACGGTGGCGGCTTCTACCACCCGGTCAAGTTCAACGTCTCGCCGCCCCAGCTGCCCGCGCACCTGCACTGGTTCTACTGGGAGAGCTACACCACCTGGCTGACCGGCTTCGCGCTGTTGACCGTGTCCTACCTGTGGAGCGCCGGCACCTACCTGATCGACAAATCGCTGATGGACTGGTCGCCCGCAGCGGCGATCGGTGTCGCGCTGTCTTTCCTGGCCGTGTTCTGGCTGCTGTACGACGCGATCTGCAGGGCCTTTGGCCAGCAAAAGAACGGCGACGCGATCGTCGGCGCCCTGGTGCTGCTGCTGGTCTGTGTCGCGTCATGGCTGGCTTGCCACTGGTTTGCCGGCCGCGCTGCTTTCCTGCTGGTGGGCGCGATGATCGCCACCTCGATGAGCACCAATGTGCTGATCTGGATCATTCCCGGCCAGAAGAAGGTGATTGCTTCGATCAAGGCCGGTCAGCCGGTTGACCCGATCCACGGCATGCGCGGCAAGCAGCGCAGCGTGCACAACACCTACTTCACGCTGCCAGTGCTGTTCGCGATGCTCAGCAACCACTACAGCTTCACCTGGAGCCACCCGCAGAACTGGCTGGTGCTGATCTTGATGATGTTCGCCGGCGCGGCCATCCGCCAGTTCTTCGTCATGCGCCACGGCTTCAAGCTGGGGCGCAACCGCCATCCGCTGCCGTATGCGCTGACCGGCGTGGCCGTGATCGCCGGCGTCGTGGTGTGGCTGCAGCCGGCGACAGGCGCAGGCGCGGCGGCCGGGCCCGCCGCCGACCCGGTCTCGTACGCGCAGGTGCAGAAAGTGCTTGAGCAACGCTGCTACATGTGCCATGGCGCGCAGCTGCAGATGAAGAACGTGCGCATGGACTCACCGGAAGGCGTCAAGCGCAACGCGCAATCCATCTACCTGCAGGCGGTGGTCACCCGGGTGATGCCGATGAACAACGTCACAGGAATTACCGACGCTGAGCGCGCCCTGATCGGGCAATGGTTCCAGGGTGGTGCGGCAGTTCAGTAGGCGGCGGCGTTCGCTCCTCCTCGCGTCGCGCCAGGCGCTACCCGGCAGGGGCTCACACTGTGGCGGTCGGCGCTTCGCGCCGACTCCGCTGGGCTGCTCGGCCCGGGGTCGGCGTCGTACAACTCTCTACGGGCGCTGAAGGCGCCCTGCGTTCGGACAAGTACGACGAGTCAGCCACGTAGCGCGCTTTGCGCGCCCGACCCCAGGCCGAGCAGCACAGCCGCCCCAGAGATCGCCCCTGCCGGATACCGCCTGGCGCGAGGCACCATGGCTGGATTTCGCGGCGAACACCAACAAGGCCACTGCAAAGGCGGGGCCGGGCGGGCCGCGGCGCATCATTCGCGAGGTGCCTGCGTGGGTTTGATTTCGCGGCCGCGCGCCTTGGCGCGCTTCGTGATCTGACTCGTCGTGGTTGCCCGAGCGCAGGGGCCTTCGGGCCCGTAGCGAGTTCCGCGACGGGCCGCGAAATCAAACTCACGCAGGGAAGTCGGCGCGCAGCGTCGACCGCCTCGTGGATGCGCCGCGGCCTGCCCGGCCCCGCCTTTGCCGCGAGGGCCGCGCGAGCTGGCTCTGACCGACCAGGCCCACGGCGCCTTCGCGGGAATCCACCAGTAGCCGGCCCCGCGTTTGCCGGAGTACCTTTGCGAGGGGGAAACCGCTAGCAAAGGACGAGGAAATGAGTGTCCCAGCCAAGTTGATGCTCGACTACGTTTTCGATCATGAGTCGGCCCGTGCCGGCGAGGTCTTGCTGACCCAGCCCACGGGCGGTGACAGGGTGGTCGATTACACGTGGCGCCAGGCGGTCGACCAGGCGCGGCGCATGGCCGCCCATTTGCAGGGACGCGGCTTTGCTCCCGGCGCGCGCATCGCCATCCTGTCGAAGAATTGCGCGCATTTCGTCATCGCGGAGTTGGCGATCTGGATGGCCGGCGGCACCACTGTAGCCATCTTCCCAACGGAAACCGCGCAAACCGTACGCTACGTGCTTGAACACAGCGAAGCCAGCCTCCTGTTTGTGGGCAAGCTGGATATCTGGCCGCAGCAGGCCGGTGGCGTCCCTGCCGGGTTGCCGTGCATTGCCTTTCCCCTGGCACCTGCCACTGATTTTGAAACCTGGGATTCGATCGTCTCGCGCACGGATCCGCTGCCAGGCCGGCCGCAACGGGCCCCCGATGATCTGGCCATGCTGATCTATACCTCCGGTTCCACCGGAACGCCAAAGGGTGTGATGCTGAGCTTTGCGGCCGTGACGGCGGCCAGCGAAGGCATCGTGCAGAACCTCAAGAACCACATGGGCGAAGTGCGCAGCAGCCGGGTGCTGTCTTATCTGCCGCTGGCGCACAGCTATGAGCGGGCCTGGGTCGAGGCGGCATCGCTGGTCCAGGGCAGCACGCGAATCTTCTTTGCCGAATCGCTGGACACTTTCCTGAACGATCTGCGGCGCGCCCGGCCCACCATCTTTGCGTCGGTGCCGCGCCTGTGGCTCAAGTTCCAGCAGGGCGTCTTCGCCAAGATGCCGCCGGCCAAGCTTGAACGCATGCTGCGCATACCCGTGGTCGGACGCGTCATCGCGCGCAAGGTGCGCAAGGGCCTGGGCCTGGATCACGTGCGGCTGGCCGGCAGCGGCTCGGCGCCCATTCCCGCCGAATTGATCGCGTGGTACCGGCGTCTGGGCCTGAACCTGATCGAGGGCTACGGCATGACCGAGGATTTCGCCTACTCGCACACCTCCAGCGACACGCAAAATGCGCCAGGCTACGTGGGTGTGCCACTGCC
This sequence comes from Burkholderiales bacterium, assembly GCA_025361305.1. Lineage (GTDB taxonomy): Bacteria > Pseudomonadota > Gammaproteobacteria > Burkholderiales > Burkholderiaceae_C > Ramlibacter. Next base: position 2,700 of record JANYAN010000173.1, on the reverse strand, counting down.
CGGTGTGCAAGTGCGGCTGGACGCCAGCGGCGAGGTACTGATCAAATCGCCCGGCCAGCTCAGCGGCTACTACAAGCGGCCGGACCTGGATGCCGAGTCGTTCACCGAAGATGGTTTCTTTCGCACGGGTGACCTGGGCGAACGCCGTCCGGACGGCCTGCTCAAGATCACCGGGCGAGTCAAGGAGATTTTCAAGACCGCCAAGGGCGAATACATCGCGCCGGCCCCGATGGAAAACCGGCTGAACGCGCATCCGCTGGTCGAGCTCTCGCTGGTCTCGGGCGTGGGCAGGCCAAGCGCCTACGCGCTGGTGGTGCTGGCCGAAGACCTCCGTCCGGGCCTGGCCCACCCGGCGGCACGGGCACGGGCGCAGGATGCCCTGGCCCGGCTGCGGGAGGAAGTCAACCAGGGCCTTGCCGAGCACCAGAAGCTGGGCATGATCGTCGTGGTTTCAGAGCCCTGGTCGATCGAGAATGGCTGCCTGACACCCACCATGAAGATCCGCCGCCACCGGATCGAGGAGGCAGTGGCGGCGCGGGCTGACGGCTGGTACCAGACCGGCGCCAGTGTGCAATGGGCATGAACACGGAGACAAACGATGCAGGAAATCACCGGACAGGGCAGCGGCGGCGAACGTGTCGCGCAGGCGTTGGTGGCGCAGGGCGTCAGTTGTCTCTTCACCTTGTGCGGTGGCCACATATCACCCATCCTGAGCGCAGCCAAGGCGCGGGGAATCCGCATCGTCGATGTGCGGGACGAAGCCACTGCCGTCTTTGCCGCCGACGCCACGGCGCGGCTCTCGGGCATTCCGGGGGTAGCGGCTGTCACGGCTGGCCCCGGCATTACCAATACCATCACGGCGCTGAAGAACGCGCAGCTGGCTCAATCGCCAGTGATTCTGCTGGGGGGCGCCGCACCCACGGCGCTGCAGGGGCGCGGGGCCCTGCAGGATATCAACCAGCGGCCACTGGTCGAGCCGCACGTGAAGCGGTTTCTCAAGATCAAGCGCGTGCGCGATCTGGGCGCGGCTGTCGAGCATGCGTTCGCCATCGCCACGGCCGGCGTGCCGGGCCCGGTCTTCGTCGAATGCCCGGTTGACCTGCTCTACGACGAAGCCTCCATCCGCCAGTGGTACGCCGAGGCCGCTGGCAAGGGCCAGTCGCTGGCAGATCGTCTGCTGCGCATCTACCTGAACCGGCATGTGCGCAGGATGTTCGAGGGCAGCAACGATCGGTCGCCGATCCGCGTGCCCGCGCCGAGCGCACCTTCGGGGCCTGCGCCTGCGCTGGCCACAGCGTTTGCCGCGCTAACCAAGGCGCAACGGCCGCTGCTGGTGATTGGCAGCCAGGCCATGGTGCTGTCCGCGCAGGCCGACAAGCTCGCAGCCGCGGTGGCACGGCTGGGGATCCCGGTGTATCTGTCGGGCATGGCGCGCGGACTGCTCGGGCGCGACCACCCATTGCAGATGAGGCACCAGCGGCGCCAGGCCCTGCGCGAGGCCGATTGCGTGCTGCTGGCGGGCGTCCCCTGCGACTTCCGGCTGGACTACGGCCGTCATGTGCGGCGTGGCGCGACGTTGATCGCAATGAACCGAAGCACGCGCGACGCGCGCCTGAACCGCAAGCCTGACATCGCGGCAATCGGCGACGCCGGCGAGTTCCTGCAGGCGCTGGCCCAGGGTGTGCCCGAGACCGGCAAGCGCTGGCCGGAATGGTTGCAGCAGTTGCGCGAGCGCGACGCACAGCGCGAGGTGGAGATCGACCAGCAGGCCGCCGCGAGCGGTGAAATGGTCAACCCCATCGCTCTTCTTCGCGCGCTAGAGCGCGAGGCCGGCGACGACGCACTGCTGGTGGCCGATGGCGGTGATTTCGTGGGTACCGCTGCGTATGTGCTGCACCCCCGCGGGCCCCTGACCTGGCTGGACCCGGGCGCTTTCGGCACGCTGGGTGTGGGCGCCGGCTTCGCTCTGGGCGCCGCACTGGCGCGGCCCGGGCGCGAAGTCTGGATCATCTACGGCGATGGCGCCTGTGGCTACAGCCTGGTCGAGTTCGATACCTTCGTCCGGCATGGCATTCCGGTGATCGCCCTGGTCGGCAACGATGCCGGCTGGACCCAGATTGCGCGCGAGCAGGTCAAGATGCTTCACGACGACGTGGCCACCGTGCTGGCCCGCACCGACTACCACGTGGTAGTCGCTGGCTTCGGGGCGGAAGGGATCCTGGTCAGGCGCATGGACGAGGTGCCGGCGGCACTGGCCCAGGCGCGCGAACTGGCCAGGCAGGGCAAACCGGTGCTGGTGAACGTCTGGCTCGACAAGACCGAGTTCCGCGAGGGCTCGCTTTCGATGTAGCAGCAGTTCAGAGGGCCGGGTAGGATGGCGCTCCATGAAACATCGCCCGCCTCGCCGTCTGCGCATCCTGTCCTGCCTGGGGTTGGCACTCGCACTGGCGCTGCCTGCACAGCAGGCATCGGCCGCCAGCGCGGCTGCGCCTGTGTCGGCAGCGGTGCGCGGCCAGCAGCGCCTTTCTGCCATTGCGGACGGCTACCAGGACGCGTTCTATGCGCTGTTCCCGCTGAACGCGACCGAGAATCTGGGCGACCCGCGCTATGAAGCAGCCTTTGAGATCGACATCGCACCGGCCCATATCGAGCGCCAGCGAGCGCTGTACCGGCGGACCCTGGCTGCGCTCAAGACGATTG
>JANYAN010000166.1 GCA_025361305.1 Burkholderiales bacterium | reverse complement strand
CGCGCCGCCCAGCCGCGCCTGGCGCGGCTGCGCGCGGCAATCGTGCGTGATATCGACCGGATCAAGGTGGTCAGCGTGCCCGATGTGCCCGGGCTCCTTGCCAAGCTGGATGATCTGGTGCGCCAGGTGGACGACTTGCCGCTTGCCAACGCTGCTCCCTTGCCTCTGGAGCAGCCTGCCGCGAGCCGGGTCCCGATACCGGGTGGCCCCGCCTGGCTGCAGACCCTCGTGGGCGCCGCGTGGGACGAGGCGCGCGCCCTGGTGCGCGTGAGCCGGATCGACCAGCCAGAGGCTGTGCTGCTGGCCCCGGAACAGGGTTTCTTTCTGCGTGAGAACCTCAAGCTGAAGTTGCTCAACGCCCGGCTCGGGTTGCTGTCACGGCAGACCGATTCGGCGCGTGGCGACGTCGCGACGGCGGCAACGACGCTGTTCAAGTATTTCGATCCGGCTGCCCGGCGTACCCAGTTGGCGGCAACTGTGCTGCAGCAGGTTCAGGCGCAATTGCGTACTGTCGAAATGCCTCGCATCGACGAGACCCTGGCCCTGCTGGCGACAGCAGCGGCGGGGCGATAGATGGCCCGTCCCCACGATCGATGCGCTTGCGGCGCTGGTGAGCGCTGAGATGCGGGTTGCGCTGTGGTTGCTGGGCCTGTTCGGTGTCGCCGTTGCTATCGCGCTGTTTGCCGGCAACAACCAGGCGACCGTGACGGTCTTCTGGCCACCCTACCGGGTGGATCTCTCCCTGAACCTGGTGCTGCTGCTGCTGCTGGCCGCCTTTGTCTTCCTGCATGCGGCACTCGCCGCGCTGGCGGCGCTGTTCGACCTGCCGCGCCAGGCACTGCGTTGGCGCGCCCTGCAGAAAGAGAGGTCGATCCATGCTTCGGTGCTTGAGGCGATTTCTCACCTGCTTGCCGGTCGGTTCATCCGGGCGCGCAAGTCGGCCGAGGCGGCCCTGGGCCAGGAGCGTTCGCTCGCCGCCGGTGGGGAGCACCTGCCCAACGGCACCCAGGTGCGCACCCTGGCCCACCTGCTGGCCGCGGAGAGTGCACAGGCGCTGCAGGATCGGCCCGCACGCGAGGAGCACCTCAGGCAGGCTGTGGAGCAGGGCGGTGCCCGCGATTCTCAGGAGACGCACGAGGGCACGCTGATGCGCGCGGCCCACTGGTCGCTGGACGATCGCGAACCCGACGCGGCAATGGCCTGGCTCAGCGGCTTGCCGCAGGGTGCGTCGCGGCGCACCCTGGCGCTGCGGATGAAGCTGAAGGCCGCGCGGCTGGCGCGGCGCACGCATGAGGCTCTGGAGACCGCACGTCTTTTGGCCAAGCACCGGGCGTTTTCACCGGAGGCCGCGCAAAGTATTGTGCGTGGTCTGGCGATCGACCTGGTCAACGGCGCGCATGACGTCACGCAATTGCAACGGGCATGGCACTCGCTGGAGGCCAATGAGCGGCTGATGCCCGAACTGGCGATTCATGCTGCCCAGCGCCTCGCCGCGTTGGGCGCCGACGCCGGTCTCGGGCGCGACTGGTTGCTTCCGGTATGGGAGCGGCAGGGCGATCTGGGCGAGACCCTCAAGGTACGACTGGTGTTGACGCTGGAAGCGGGGCTTGACTCGCTGGATGGCGCCTGGCTGGGCCGCATCGAGGCAGCGCAGAGGGACAATCCGCGTGACGCCACCCTGCAATACCTTGCCGGCATGGCCTGCGTCAGGCGGCAGCTGTGGGGCAAGGCGCAGCAGCTGATGGCACAGGCGGCGGCGAGCCTGGCCGACCCGAAGCTGCGCCGCAACGCCTGGCGCGCGCTGGCCGAATTGGCCGAAGAGCGAGGCGATGCGCAAGCGGCCGCGCTGTCCTGGAAACGGGCAGCGGGCGAATGAAGCCCCGGTGACCTTTGTGGAAGCGCTGCTTACTGCAACGGCGCGGCGCCGGGCTGTTCGAATGGCAGTTTCACGTCGCGCAGATCGCGGCGAGTCTCCACCAGAACCAACGGCTCCTCGGTTGCGATGACAATCGGCGGCCGCTCGCGCGCCGGGTAGGCTGGGCGCGGTTCAGCGGCGATCGCGGCCTGCACGGCAGCAACCTTTGCACTATCGGAATTGACCCACTGCAAGCCGGAGCCTTCGGCGACCTGGACCAGATCGGTTACCGGCAGCTCGAACGGTTGTACCTTGGGCAAGGTGCCTGCCTGGACCATTGGCGCTACGGGCGCCGGCGCTAACGCCGGAACTGGCGCCGGTGCAGGTACGGGTGTGAGCGAAGCCGTGGCTTTGGAGGACGTGACCGGGGTGTCGTCTTCGGAGACGAATCCGGTGGGATACCGCGTCCGGTGGGTGTTGACGTCTTCAGCTGGGGCGTCCTGGGCGTCGGCCACCGGGGCGGGTGCCGCGGTATCCGTGCGCACAGGGCGCTCGTCGCGTTCGCGCCGGTCACGCCCATAGCGATCACGCGAGCGACGGTCGCGACGGCCTTCGCCGCCGTCCTGGTCCTGCGACACTTCACGCCGGCCATCGCCATGTGCTTGCTCGGCGCCCGTCGTGGGGGCGGCAAGGGCGCCTGCAGCAACGCCACCCGCTTCGGTCATCGCGACTGCCGGCGGTACGGAACCGTCTGCCACCGGGGCCTGTTCGCGTGGGCCACGATCGTTGCGGCGGTCGCCGCGGTCACGCCTTCCATCGCCGCGTTCGCGTCTTCCGTCGCCACGTTCGCTGCGGGGTGGGCGGTCCGCCCGCACTTCGCCCTGCACGTCGTCGCCCACCGCTGCCAGCGGCAACGCCTGTGCGCCATCGACGGCAGGCTCCGCATTGCCCTCACGGCGCTCGCGCGGTCCCCGGCGGTCGCCACGGCCGCCCTCACGGGTGTCGCCGCCTTCACGGCCTTCGGGGCGGTCGCCGCGGCGTTGCTCGCCATCGCGCTGGCGTGCGCCGTCCTGGTTGCGTGGCTGGCCTTCAGCGGCCGGTGCGCGCGGGTCGCGGTCGCGGCGCTGCTCACCGTCGCGTCCGCCACGACCCTCACCGCGACCTTCCCCGCGGCGTCCATCGCGCCGCTCGCCGTCACGCCCGCCGCGACCACCGCGCCTGCCCTCACTGCGGCCCTCGCGTCGTTCTTCCCTTTTCGTCTCGATGGCTGGTGCCGGTGCTGCGACCGGTGCCGGTGCAGGCGTCAGGCCCAGGAGACCTTTGATCCAGCCCACAAAGCCGGTTTCCGCCGGCGCCTGGGGCGCAGCGGCTGGCTTGACAACCGGGGCGACGGCCTCGACCTTGATCGGCTCGGGTTTGGGAACTGACACGGGGGCCGGCGCGTCCGGCAGCACGCCCTTTATGACAGGCTCCTGCTTGTTGCTGCGCTCGTGCGTGCGGCGAGTGACCGTGGTTGGGTCTTCGATCTCTTCGGCCATGTGGTAGCTGGCCTGGATGTTGTCAAGGCGTGGGTCGTCGTGCTTCAGCCGCTCGAGCCGGTAGTTGGGCGTCTCCAGCGTCTTGTTGGGCACCATGATCACGTTGATGCGCTGCTTGAGCTCGATCTTGGCGATTTCGGTGCGCTTCTCGTTGAGCAGGAAGGAAGCCACGTCGACAGGCACCTGGCACAGCACGGAGGCCGTGCTGTCCTTCATCGATTCTTCCTGGATGATGCGCAGGATCTGCAACGCCGAGCTTTCAGTGTCGCGGATGTGGCCGTGGCCGCCACAGCGCGGGCAGGGAATGGAGGCGCCCTCGGACAGCGCTGGACGCAGGCGCTGGCGGCTCATTTCCATCAGGCCGAACTTGCTGATGGTCCCGAACTGGACCCGGGCGCGATCCTGCCGCAGCGCGTCGCGCAGGCGGTTTTCCACTTCACGGCGGTTCTTCGACTCTTCCATGTCGATGAAGTCGATGACGATCAGCCCGCCCAGGTCGCGCAGGCGCATCTGGCGGGCCACCTCGTCGGCGGCCTCCAGGTTGGTGCGGGTGGCGGTTTCCTCGATGTCGCCGCCCTTGATCGCGCGCGCCGAGTTGACGTCGATCGACACCAGCGCCTCGGTGTGGTCGATCACGACCACGCCGCCCGAGGGCAGCTTCACCTCGCGCGCGTAGGCCGACTCGATCTGGTGCTCGATCTGGAAGCGCGAGAACAGCGGCGCGTCATCGCGGTAGCGCTTCACGCGGGCGGCGTGCTCGGGCATCACGTGGGCCATGAATTGCTGGGCCTGATCGTAGATGTCGTCGGTGTCGATCAGGACATCGCCGATGTCGTGGTTGAAGTAATCGCGGATCGCCCGGATCACCAGCGACGATTCCTGGTAGATCAGGAATGCGCCCTTGCCGCCCTTGGCCGCGCCTTCGATGGCGCCCCACAGCTTGAGCAGGTAGTTCAGGTCCCATTGCAGTTCAGGCGCGGCCCTGCCGATGCCGGCGGTGCGCGCGATGATGGACATGCCGTTGGGATATTCCAGCTGGTCCATCGCCTCCTTCAGTTCGGCGCGGTCGTCTCCCTCGATACGCCGGCTGACGCCGCCGCCGCGCGGGTTGTTGGGCATCAGGACCACATATCGCCCGGCCAGCGAGATGAAGGTGGTCAGGGCAGCGCCCTTGTTGCCGCGCTCTTCCTTTTCGACCTGGACCAGTAGCTCCTGGCCCTCCTTGATCACGTCGTTGATGCGGGCCTGCGAGACGGCCACACCTTGTGCGAAATACTGACGGGAGATTTCCTTGAAGGGCAGGAAGCCGTGCCGGTCTTCGCCGTAGTCGACGAAGCAGGCCTCGAGAGACGGTTCGACTCTCGTGACGACGGCCTTGTAGATATTGCCCTTGCGCTGCTCGCGCCCTTCGATCTCGATTTCGTAGTCGAGGAGCTTTTGCCCGTCGACGATGGCCAGCCGGCGCTCTTCAGCCTGCGTGGCGTTGATCAGCATACGCTTCATTGCGTCACCTTCACGTTGTCAAAACATCACTTGCCCGATCGGGCACAGATGCCTGGCAGACGCTTTGAAACGAACGGAATTGCCGCTGGGCGACACCTGGCCGAGCACTAGCTCAGCAGGTGCGGCGTGGGGGCGTGGATGGGGGCGAGCCAAAATGGGGGGTGACGCGCCACGCAGTGCGTGGCACGCGTCCGCGCAAGGCAGACGGGCGGTATCTGGACACTGCGGACCGGGGCTGTAAGCCACCGCCAGCAGGCCAGGATGATTGCCATCAACACAGGAGTTCTCGCCTTGATCCGTCCGCAAGCCGGGCCTGCGGACTGGTATTCCGTATCAGAGTTTCAAAGTGTCGGCTTGTACCGGCGCCTGGGCGGGCCATCACGGGCATCTGGCCTGTGAACTGCGCGCGAACGAACCGGTGGCATCGACCTTCCAGCGCGGCCGGTGGCGGTGTGTGGACTAAACTGCCAGACAAATCAACCACTTACGGCTTTACGCTAGTGAAACACATTATAGGGGTCGCAGCGCCTGCCGCAAGCGGGCAAGTGAATTCCGTGACAGTGGATGAAGATTCCGCAGGCCAGCGACTGGACAACTTCCTCATTCGCCGCCTGAAGGGCGTGCCCAAAACCCATGTCTACCGCATCATTCGCAGCGGAGAGGTGCGGGTGAACAAGGGCCGCGCCGGCGCCGATACGCGGGTTTCAGCCGGCGACGTGATCAGGGTGCCGCCGGTCAGGACGTCCGACAGCGCGGCACAAAAACTGCAAAGGCCTGCGCCCGCCAGGGACTTTCCCATTTTGCTTGAGGACGACCACCTGCTTGCGCTCGACAAGCCGGCCGGCGTGGCCGTGCACGGCGGCAGCGGCGTCAGCTTCGGTGTCATCGAGCAGTTGCGTCAGGCCCGGCCTGCGGCCAGCTTCCTGGAGCTGGTGCATCGGCTGGACCGGGAAACGTCCGGCATCCTGCTGGTTGCCAAGAGACGCCCGGCGCTGACACGGTTGCAAGACCAATTCCGCGAGCGCGAAACCGGGAAGACCTACCTGGCGCTGGTCACGGGCCTGTGGCCCGCCAGCAATAAGGTGATTGACGTCCCGCTGCACAAGTACCTGCAGGCTGACGGCGAGCGCCGCGTCAAGGTAGTGGCCAAGGACGATCCGGATGGCATGCGCGCCATCACGCTTGTCAAAGTCAGGCAGACCCTGCCGCCGGTGGCCGGAAGCCCCGGTTCAGGGTTTACCCTGCTGGAAGTAACCATCAAGACGGGCCGGACCCACCAGATCAGGGTTCATCTGGCCTCGCAGGGCCACCCCATTGCCGGGGATGACAAGTATGGTGACTTCGAGCTCAACAAGGCGCTGGCACGGCAAGGCCTCAAGCGCATGTTCCTGCACGCCTGGCGGTTACAGTTCACCCATCCGGTCTCGGCCGAGCGGATGCAACTGCTTGCGCCGCTGCCCGAAGCCCTGCAGAAGTTCGTCGACCATGTTCGCCCCGCGTCCTCGCCAGTTTGACCTGATCGTCTTCGACTGGGACGGCACGCTGTTCGATTCGACGAACGTCATCGTGCGTTGCATCCAGCAGGCGGTGACGGACGTCGGCGGCAAGTTGCCTTCCGATCAGGACGCCGCCTATGTGATCGGCATGGCATTGACGCAGGCACTGGCCCACGCCGCGCCCGACGTACCGCGGGAAAGATATCCCGAGCTGGGCGCCAGGTATCGGCATCACTACATGGCGCTGCAACACGAATTGAGCCTGTTCGAGGGAGTCCTTCCCCTGCTGGGCGACCTGCGAGGGCGCCATCACTGGCTTGCCGTGGCCACTGGCAAGTCCCGCCGCGGTCTGGACGAAGCCCTCCATCATGCGCAGCTCAGAGGCGTGTTCGACGCGTCGCGCACGGCGGACGAGACGGCGGGGAAACCCAATCCTCGAATGCTGCACGAACTGATGCGCGAATTGGGGGCCGAACCGCAGCGTACGCTGATGATTGGCGACACGACACACGACCTGCAGATGGCGCTGAACGCCGGATGTGCCAGCGTGGGCGTGAGCTACGGCGCGCACGAGGGGGGTGAATTTGCCGCGCTGGGACCGCGCCACGTCGCGCACTCCGTGCGCGAACTGCATGACTGGTTGCGCGACCATGCCTGAGCGGATCCCGCTTTGTGGCGCTGCCGACCTGGTCGAGCGGGGCGAAGCCGTGCCTTTTGACGTGGTGTTTGCCGGACAAACCTGCCGGGCCTTCGCCGTCAGGTTCGACGGCGTGGCGTTTGCCTACCTCAACCGTTGCGCCCATGTGGCGATGGAACTGGACTGGCAGCCCAATCGTTTCTTCGATGACTCCGGCCGCTGGCTGGTGTGCGGGACGCATGGGGCGACGTACGAGCCCGACACCGGCGCCTGCACCGGCGGACCCTGTCGCGGTGGCCTGGTCAGGATTACCCTGAGCGAACACGAGGGTGTGGTCCACTGGCATACTGCCTACAACCTCCAACCTGTCGAGTTTTGAAGAATGACCGAATCACCGCCGCCCGGGTTTCCCGGGCCGGAAAATCACACTGAAAAGGGCGCTGTACCCGACTCCGTCCCCGCGGCCGGTAAGGAGACGCCCCGGCAGGCCGGGTTGCCCGGATGGGAGCGCGAGACCTTCGAGAAACTGATGTTCGCGACGCTCGAGGAGCAGCGTGCTGCACGCCGTTGGCGCAGCTTCCTGCGCCTGGCATGGCTGGCCTTCTTCGTATTCCTGGTATGGGCGCTGCTGTACCGGGGCGGCCCCAGCACCGACAAGTCGATGCCGCACACCGCGGTGATCGAAATCAAGGGCGAAATCGCATCCGGCAGCGATGCGAGCGCTGAGGCGATTGTCTCGGCCATGCGTACGGCCTTCGAAGACAGCGGGGCCCAGGCGGTGGTGTTGCTGATCAACTCCCCCGGCGGCAGCCCGGTCCAGGCGGGGATCGTCAATGACGAGATGAAGCGGCTGAAGGCGAAATACCAGAAACCCCTGTATGTCGTCGTCGAGGAATCCTGTGCTTCGGCGGCCTACTACATCGCAGTCGGGGCCGACCGCATCTTTGTCGACAAGGCCAGCATCGTGGGCAGCATCGGTGTGCTGATGGATGGATTCGGGTTTACCGGCCTGATGGACAAACTCGGTGTCGAGCGGCGCCTGATGACGGCGGGCGTGAACAAGGGGTTTCTCGATCCATTCAGTCCGCAGACCGAAACGCAACGTGCCTTCGCACAGGACATGCTCAATCAGGTGCACCGGCAGTTCATCAGTGTGGTGCGTGCCGGACGCGGCAAGCGCCTGAAGGAAACTCCCGAACTGTTCAGTGGCCTGTTCTGGACGGGTCAGCAGGCGGTAGACCTCGGCCTGGCCGATCAGTTGGGCAACCTGGACTTCGTCGCCCGCGAGGTGGTCAAGGCAGAGGACCTGGTCGACTACACCCGGCGCGACAACGTCGCCGAGCGCCTGGCCAAAAAGTTCGGCGCCGCAATGGGTGAAGGCGCTGTGCGCGCACTCAAGTCGGTCCCCTCACTGCGCTGAGCGCGCGGCGCTAGCGGCCGATCGCGAACAATGCCGGCGTATCGGCCCTGACTGGGACTGCCCGCTGTCGCCAGGCACCGACCGAGCTGCTGCCGTTGACAGCGCCGGGCAGAGTCAGGCCGCTGGCAACCGCCAGTCGGGTGCCCGGTTGCAGCGATTGAAGCAGAGCCTGCCACAAGGCTGCGTTGCGATACGGTGCCTCGATGAACAGCTGGCTCTGGCCGGTCTTGAGCGCGAGCGATTCGAGTTCGTGAATGCGCCGGGTGCGAGTGGCCGCGTCGTGCGGCAGGTAGCCGACGAAGGCGAAACTCTGGCCGTTCAGGCCGCTGAGGGCCAGTCCGAGCAAGAGCGAGACCGGCCCGACCAGGGGAACGACGGGGATTGCCAGGTCATGCGCCGCGCGCACGACCGATGAGCCTGGGTCGGCGATGGCCGGCATGCCTGCCTCGCTGACCAGTCCGACGTCGTGGCCCTGCAACGCCGGCGCGAGCAGGGGCCGGGCATCGAATTGCCCGGCATGATCGCCCTTCTTGTGGACTTCATGCGGCAGTTCCACGATCTGCAACTCCTGCAGCGCGCGGGCCAGGGGCTGCAGCTGATTCACCCGCTTGAGGTAGGCGCGCGTGGATTTCGCGTTCTCGCAAATCCAGTGTTCCAGCCGTGCCGCGATCACAAGCGTGCCGACGGGCAATACGTCGGCCAGAGACGTTTGCGCCGCGCAACCGAAATCGAGGGGAGAAGGAACCAGGTAAAGCGTCCCCGGCGCCTGCATCACAGCACCTCGATGCCAGCGGCACGCAGCATGCGGCACGTGCGGATCAGCGGCAGGCCCACGAGCGCGGTGGGGTCATCGCTCTCGATCGCATCGAGCAGTGCCACGCCCAGACC
>JANYAN010000144.1 GCA_025361305.1 Burkholderiales bacterium | reverse complement strand
GCTGCTGGGCGTGGCCCGCTGAGGCAAACCATGCTGCGCCGCAGACCCTTTCTGACCCTGGCAGCCGGCGCAACACTTGGCCCGCTTGCCCGTGCAGCGCAGTTTCCCTCGCGCACGCTGAAGATCGTCGTGCCAAACGCGGCCGGCGGTGCGGCCGACATCACGGCGCGCGCCGTGGCGCAGAAGCTGGCGCTGTCGCTGGGGCAGGCCGTCATTGTCGAGAACAAGCCCAGCGCCGGCGGCATTGTTGCGGGCGAGGCCGTCGCGCGCTCAGAACCCGATGGCCACACGCTGCTGCTGGTGTCCAGCGGGACGGCAGTGAGCGCGGCGTTGTTCAAATCGTTGCCGTTCGATGCGGTGAGGGACTTTGCCCCTGTCTCTTTGCTGGCGACCTTCGATCTGGTGATTGCCGCGCGCGAGGGGCCGCTGGTGCGCGAGAGCGGTGGCGATCTCGCGGGCTTCAATGTTTCGTCGTGGAACGGGCTGGCTGTGCCGGCAAAGACGCCACGCGAAGTGGTGCAGCGGCTCAATACCGAGGTGCAGGCCGCGCTGCTCCTGCCCGACGTCAAGCAGCGGCTGCTCGAACTCAACCTGGTGGCGCATGGCAGCACCCCGGTTCAACTGGGCGAGCATCTGGCGGCCGACATCCGCCGCTGGGGCGACGTGATCGCGCGTGCCAGAATTCCGCGCCAGTGAGGACATTTTCAATGGACATTCAACGCATCGGCCTGATCGGCTATGGCGAAGTTGGCAAGATTTTCGGCGCGGGCCTGCGTGGCCAGGCTGGCGTGCAATCCGTCAGCGCGTGGGACCTGAAGTTTGCCGCACCCGCGACCGAGGTGGCTGAACGGGCGCATGCGGTGCATGCGGGAGTCGCCGCGCGCGACTCGATGCAGGCGCTTTGCGCCGATTGCGATCTGGTCATTTCGGCCGTGACTGCCTCCAACACGCTGGCCGTGGCGCAGGAGGCGGCGCGACGCATCCCGCCCGGCTGCCTTTTCCTCGATCTGAACTCGGCTTCGCCGGGCACCAAGCAACAGGCCGCGGCCTTGGTTGACGCAGCCGGTGCCCATTACGTCGAGGCGGGCGTCATGACCTCGGTGCCGCCTTACGGTATTAAAGTGCCGATGCTGCTGGGTGGGGCCCAGGCGGCCGAGCTGGCCGCGGTTCTGACGGGGTGGGGCCTGGATGCCCGGGCGGTGAGCGAAAAACTGGGTGTGGCCAGCGCCATCAAGATGTGCCGCAGCGTGATGATCAAGGGGCTGGAGGCACTCGTGATCGAGAGCTACACCACGGCGCGCAAGTACGGCGTCGAAGACCATGTGCTGCCTACACTTCAAGAGACCTTTCCCAGCATTGACTGGAACGCCCAGGGAGCCTACTTCTTCAGCCGCGTCGTGCAGCACGGCAAGCGCCGCGCCGAAGAGATGCGCGAGGCCGCCAACACGGTGCGCGAGGCTGGCTTCGAACCCCACATGGCCGCCGCCATCGCCGAGCGACAGCAATTCGTGGCCGACCAGGCGCAGGCCGGCGTGTTCCGCGACCTGCCCAAAGCCGCGCGCTGGCAGGACTACGCCGACCTGCTGATCGCAGCCTCCGGACCGGTCTGACCCGCGGCGCCTTGTAAGATAGCCGCTCGAACCGGGGCTGGCCGTCGTGAGGGCGGCACCTCGCTTACCTAGGAAACAACACAATGGCCCTGATCGTCGTGATGGAAGACGACGCCGGCACCCGGATGCTGGTCGCGTCCGTCCTGAAGAAAGACGGGCACACGGTACTGACGGCCGAAGACGGCGCGCTGGGCCTGCAACTGGTGCTCCAGAGCCGTCCCGACCTGGTCATCAGCGACGTGCAGATGCCCGGGATGACCGGGTTCCAGATGCTCTCGGCGCTGCGAAACGATGTGGCCAACGCCGGGATCCCTGTCATCCTCCTGACGTCGCTGCAGGAGCGCACCCATGTGCGCTTCGGTATGACCGCAGGGGCCGACGACTACATCACCAAACCATTCCTTCCTCGCGAATTGCGGGAGGCCGTCGTCGCGCAGCTGAATCGACGCGTCGTTCGCGCGACGCTGCAGGATGTGGCCGTCGAGTCGGCGGTGCTCAAGGCGCTCCAGGAGCAAAAGCACGAACTGTCCAGGCTATACGAGCAGCGCCTGGCTGCGGAGCTGAGCGATCGCTGGCCCACGGGCGACGGCAGCGCGGGCGACGAGCGGCTGGCCAGCGCCACGATCCTGTTCGTCGATATCCCCAACTACTCGGCCGTGACCGAGCGACTCGACGAGCAGGAACTGACCGAGCTGGTCAAGAAGTTCTACGGCAGCGCCAATGACACGGTCCACCTTTTCGGCGCCCGCCTGATCCGCTTCGTCGGCGAAGGCCTGCTGGCCATCTTCGCGGCGGACAGTGACACGCAGACGGTGACCCACGGCCTGCGGGCAGTACGGGCGGCGCTCGGGCTGGTCGAGTCGGCCCATGGCATTCACCAGTACCTGGCGCTCAAGTATCCTGGCCGCAACCTGCCGCCGTTCGAGGTCAGTGTCGGCCTGCACATGGGCCCGGTCACGCTGACGCTGCTGCAGGATCCGCTGCACGGCGCGGCGCAGATCCTGCCGGTTGGCGACGCCGTGACAGCTGCCCTGCTGCTGCAGAAGCAGAGCCGGGTGCTCGGTTGGCCCATCATTGCCAGCGTCCACGCGTTGCGGGCCATCACCGGCGGTGTCCGCACGGGTCGCCGCGCCCTGGTTGACCTGCCGGGCCGTACGGCGCCGATGGATGCGGTCGAGCTGGTGAGCCTTGCCGTCTGATCCCGGCCCTGCCGCGACCATGATGATGTTTTCGTTACGCCGCATTCTTGTGGTCAGCCTGGTGCTGCTGGCAACGGTGCCGGCGGTGCTCGTGGCCTGGATGCTGACCCGTGCCAGTGCCCAGGCGGTCGACGATCTCGCGGGCAAGATGCTGACGCAGGTTGCGGCCGTGGTGCAGACCGGGACCGAAGCGCATCTGCGCCAGGCCCATGAGGCCCTCGACGGGCTGTTTCCCGAGCGTGTGGGCGGCGCCGAGCTCGAGCGGGCTCGCAGCTGGATGCGCAACCCGTCGCAGTTCGAGGCAATGGCCTTTGCGTTGACGCGTCAGTCCGGCGACGTGCCGGTGATGCATTTCGGCAACCTTCGAGGTGAATACTTCGGTGTGCAGGCGGCGGCAGATGGCGCCAGAGTTGCAATCCGCAGGCCGGACGGCGCGGGCCGGATGTTCTACCAGGCACGCTACCCGGGCGACCGCAGCCGGCTGGTCGAATTAGAAGAGCGCAATTACGAACCCCGCACGAGCCCCTGGTACGCCGGCGCGCTCGAGGCCAAG
>JANYAN010000176.1 GCA_025361305.1 Burkholderiales bacterium | reverse complement strand
TTCGTCGTCAACCTTGAACCATTCGATCTCGCGGCCGCCGAGCTTGCCGCCCTTTTCGTCGATTGCCATGCGCACGCCGTTCTCGATGGCGACGCCCAGCTGCGCAAAGGTACCGGTATAGGGCAGCATCAGACCTACGCGCACCTTGGTGCCCTGGGCCCGCGCGATCTGGGGCAGGAGCAGGCCGGCGGACGCGGCGCCGACAATGGCGGCGCTGCGGGAAAGGACAAGGCGGCGGGTAGTCATGACGGGTTTCCTTTGGACGGGTTGCTGATTAGTTTAGGCTTAAAGAATATGTAGCGGAAACACAAATCGGGCACCACATGGCTTACCCGGATCGCACATCAGCGGTGGCCAATGCGAGCCACTCACGGCACCACGCCGTGCCCTCGGCTTCGGGGACAGTGCCTGTGCTCGCATCGAGGATGCACAACTCGCCAACCCGCACGGCGCCGAGGCCCTGGAGGCGTTCGTCGAACTTGCGCCCGCCGTAGGCGAAGGTCTGCTGGTGACTGCCGCTGTCGCCCAGGGCGATGACGCCGTAGCGTACATGGCCCAGAAACTTCGGTTGCGCGTCGAGCGACTCGTACAGCGCGCGGGCGTTATCGGGCACGTCGCCCGCGCCGTAGGTGGATGTGCAGACAAGAAAGAGTGCGTCTTCGTCGAAGACGCCAATATCCAGCCCGTCCATCAACTGCACCTCGATCTCGCCGACAAGGTCGGCGCAGTCCATCTGAATGGCCTGCGCGACATATTCGGCAGTGTTTGTCATGGTGCCCACGAGAATCTTGAGCTTCAACCGCCGTCTCCGTTTTATGCAGTAAATTGCTTAATCAATAATCAAATAGGAAGTATATTGCAATATTCATCGCATGAAATTGCATTTTTAGTCAGGGCTTACCCTCGGATGGGTCCACC
Organism: Burkholderiales bacterium; assembly: GCA_025361305.1. GTDB lineage: Bacteria > Pseudomonadota > Gammaproteobacteria > Burkholderiales > Burkholderiaceae_C > Ramlibacter. Next base: position 10,192 of record JANYAN010000176.1, on the reverse strand, counting down.
GACTGACGTCCCATCTCTTCCATCTGGCGCACGATCTCCTGGTCTGAAGCCGCAGGCGGCTGCTGACTCGCCGGCAAGACGGCCTCGTCGAGCAGGTGCACGACGGCCGGGAACCCAAACACAGCCACCGCGACTGCCAGCTGAGCAGCGATGAAGGGCGCCAACGCTCGCAACAGGGCGGCAGTGCCAACGTGTGGCAGGCCCGAGCGAGCGCGGACCATCAGCACCGCATAGCCCATGGGCGGTAGCAAAAAGCTCAGTTGCAGCACCAGCAGCAGCAGGACAGCGGTCTGCTGCGCGTCGCCTAGCCGCGCGATCAACAGCGGAGCGACGATAGGGATGACGACAAAGATCATCTCGAACGCGTCCAGGATCCACGCACACAGGGCAACCAGAAGCAGGACCAGCGCTGCCGTAGCCAACGGCGACAACGGCGAGGCCAGCACCAGATCGGCGAGCCAACGGTCGGTAGCGAACAGGCGGAACACCAGGCTGAACGTGGTCGCCCCCACCAGCAACGCAAACAAGGCGCCGCTGAGTGCCAGAGTCTCCGACAGAACGCCGTACCACTGCTCCCGGTTCAGTGCGCGCGTGGCCAGCGTGATGACAGCCAGCAGGCAACCGCCCGCTGCAGCCGCCTCGACCGCGAAGAACTTGCCTAGGAAGACGCCGCCCAGCAGCACCAGAATGACTGCCACAGTCGACACAGAACTTGCGACCTGGGGCCAGCTGACGGGCGCTGCGGCAGAGGTTTCGATCTCCTTCCTGCGGCCCTGATACCAGGCGATCGCGGCCCAGAGCACAAGCACGCAGACGGCCGGCACAAGTGCCGCGTGCAACACGTCCTGGGTGTTGACGATGCGCTGGTTACCCAGTACGAAGCCGGGCAGATTGCTCGCTTCGGTGTGGGCTCGCAGCATCGCGTCTCCCAACAGGATCAGTACCAGCGAGGGCGGCACCACCACGCCAATCGTCGCAGCCACGCTGACCAGGGCAACCGACTTGCCGGCCTCAAGCGTGCCCAGCCGCGGCGCGACCAGGCGCGAAAGCAGCGCAGAACTCGACGCGACCGAGCCGTTCATCGGCGCCACCAGCGCGCCGACGGTCAAGCCGGCCAGCGAAGGCCCGGCGCCCAGGGGCCGGAACAGGCGGGTTGCGGTCGCGAACAAGGCGTCTGCCAGTGGCAGGCGCTGCAGCAACACACCGACGAACACGTAGAGCGGCATGGCCTGGAGCAAGTCGTGCTCCAACAGGTTGATGATGCGCTGCGTGAGTGCCGAAAGGATTGCCGTATCGAAAAGCCCCAGCGCAACACCGAGGGCGGCAAAGGCGCTGGCCACACCCACCAGCAGGGCCCACACCGGCAAGCCGGTTGCCACAATCAGGGCGGCAAGAGCCACCAGCATCCACATGCCGGTGCTGGTCACGCGCTTGTTCCCGGTCGGCGGCGCAGCCCGCATAACGCGTCGGCCAGGATCAGCACCAGCATCAGCCAGAGCGCGAGCTTGATCAGGAAAAAGCCGGGCGTTGCCGTTTCGCTGAAGCGCTCGAACTGGCGCAGCGAGGCCAGCACCGGAACGCTTGCGGTCCAGAGCATGAACGCAGCCCACGGACCGACACACGCGAGCATCGCCCACTTGCGCCAAGGGGCCTGGCGCTGCGCGCCGCTCCGGCCAGCGGCAAGGTGGATACCCGCGCGGCTGGCCGCAGTGACGGCCACTGCCATGTACACGGCAAAGACGATTTGGGCGATGTCGTTGGACTGCCGCGAGTAAGCCTGGACCAGATCGCGCAAGGGCCATTGCAGGAACAGCAGCGCGGCAAGAGGCAGCACCAGAATGCTCGCAGCAATCAACGCGATTCGCACCATGGCCAGAGTGTAGGGGCCGCGTGCCGGGGTGGGGCGTTAGAATGCAGGCCAGTCGGAGCGTAGCGCAGTCTGGTAGCGCATCTGGTTTGGGACCAGAGGGTCGTAGGTTCGAATCCTATCGCTCCGACCATCGTCTTACTGCCCGTAGCTCAGCTGGATAGAGCACCGGCCTTCTAAGCCGGTTGTCGGGGGTTCGATTCCCTCCGGGCAGGCCAAATTCTAGTCCCCACAAGTCCAATTTCGTATGTAAGTCGTTGATTGGATGACGTTTTCTTCAGATCCATGATTCGGGCCCGATGTGCGCGTTGTAGCGGGGCAGTGGCACGGACTCGATCACCCAGCCCCACTTGTCACGAATGCGGTACGTGGTCGTGGGGTGGTAGCGGTTGCACATGGCGGGCCAATTCTAGGGGGTTGTTTCACCCTCCCGTCCAGTGCAGAGTGCTATGACACTCAGTCACACCAGGTAGCTCATCAGTAAGCGGCTGGCCATCCCATCTTGATTTTGGAGCCGCTGCCTGCGTAGAGCAAAGCGCGCGGCTGCCGGCCTACCGTCTGAGTGCCCGAATCGCGGCGTTGGCGGCATTGAGGTCGAAACCCGTCGGATCGAAGGGCCCGCCGCACCAGCACCACATTGCCTCGTGTTCCTCGTGAGTGGGGTCGCGCATCGCCTGCAGGAACTCCTCATAGCCGCCAAGGCCTCCTACGTCCTCGGGTGGACATGCGTTGCGGCCATCCAGACACAGCGGCCAGGTGTTGATCCCGTTGGGCAGCATGATCTGCTCGATGGCGACGCTGTGCTGCCAGTGGTCGCCGAAGTCGTACAGGTATGAGAAGTGCTGCACGGAGGTGCCCAGCACACCTGCGAGCGTGTGGCGACGCTCGTCCAGCGGCGGTGGCATGTCGTGCGCGTCATCATCGCTGGGCATGCCATAGCTTTGCCCCTCGATGACGAAGTCGTGCAAGTGGCTGTTCGTCCAGCCCATCGCCGCCTGCAGGACGCGATCGAGTTGGGCCAGCGTCAACGTGTCGGGCACCCACAGGCGCCGCCACACGGACGGATCGGCCTCGTCCAGAGATATGCGCAGCTGGTAGATGCGGTGCGGCTGGGTGCGCCGTGCGGTTTTCTTGGTCGCGTTCATGGGCGCACAGCGTAGCAGCTGCGCGCGAAGCCCGCTTCAGTGGGCGCCCTGCCAGCGATGCGGCAGCAATTCCTCGATGCGGCTGGCCGGATGCGCAGGCAGCCGCTGCAGCACATCCTTCAGGTACGCGTGCGGATCGTGCCCGCACAGCCTGGCCGACTGCACCAGGCTCATCACCACGGCCGCACGCTGGCCCGCCAGTTCGCTGCCCGTGAACAGCCAGGCCCGGCGGCCCATGGCCCAGGGACGGATCTGGTTTTCCAGATGGTTGTTGTCCACCGGCACGTCCCCATCGAGCAGGTTGCGCGTCAGCGCCGTCCAGTGGTTCAGGCTGTAGTCGATGGCCTGTGCCGTCGCGCCGCCCTCGGGCACCTTGCGGCCATGGCGCTGGCATTGGCCTTCTTCAACTCATCAAACTTCCGGCGCGCGTGAGCCAGGCATCCCGCGGCAATGCGCCCGGGGCACGTGTTCGCATCGATGACGGTGTCGTAGGCGACGTATTCGTCGCGCACCAGCGTGCCGCGCCACCGTCGCTCAGGGGCATTGCCATCCTGCGTTCCGCCCAGGAACGCGACGGGGTAGCGGGCACCGCGGCCCAGGCAGAAGTCGTACACGACGCCGGGGGTCGGATCGAAGGCGCCGCGAGCGTAGGCCCACACGTAGGCCTTCTTGGTCTTGCCCGCGCCGGGATCGAGCATCGCCAACGGTGTCTCGTCGGCGTGCAGCACCTGGCTGCCAAGAACGAAGCGCTTGTGCACGTCGTAAATCGGCTCCAGCGCCGCGCCGCCGCGGCCGGACCATTGCGCCAGCGTCGAGCGCGGCGTGTGCACGCCCGATCTCGCATTGATCGTCTCTTGCCGGTAATACGGCAGGTGATCAACGAAGCGGCTGATCAGCGTGTGCGCCACCAGCCCCGAGGCGGGCATGCCGCCGTCGATGATCGCCAGTTGGGCGCTTTCTTGCACCAGCCGCTGGCAGCACTTGCATGCCCACTTGCCATAGACATGGCGGTGCACGAAGAACTCCGCCGGCACGATATTCAGCTTCTCGCTCACGTCCTCGCCCACGCGCACCATCGGCCGCCCGCATTCCGGTGTCGGGCAGGCGGTGTCCTGCGGCTCGTGGCGGTGCTCCACGCGGCGCAGGTGCTCGGGCAGAGCCTGGCGCTTGGGCTTTCGGCGGGTGTTGGTGGATGTCTGGTCCTGCGCGGGCAGCTTGGCTTGCAGCTGCTGCAGTTGCGCCTGCAGGCTGGCCTCGTCCTCGGCCAGCGTCTCTTCGAACAGGCGCCGCTGCTCGACGCTCATCGCTTCAGTCTTGGCGCCGAACTTCCACGCCTTCAGGCGCGCCAGCTCGAAGGTGATCTTCTCCAGCCGGGCATCCTTGTGCTTGATCTCTCGGGCCTGCCGCTCGATGCGCTGGGTATGCTGCTGCAGTTGCCGCGCTTGCTCGCCGATGTGCGCCAGCATCCGCTGCGCCAGCGCCGCGACCGCTTCGGGATTTAAACCCTGCAGGTCCTTGGCTTGCAGATCGCGCACGTCGAGCATGTGCGCATCATGCCCTCGCGCGCCCAGCTCTGCCATTGGGGGTTGCGCTGTCAACGCGCGCGCCCCAGCGCGCCGCCGGCGCGACGCTCACACTCGGGTGATCACGCTCATCTGCTCCAGGCGCTGCCAGGGCAGGCCCAGTACCAGCGCGTCGAACTGGGCTCGTGTCAGGCTCGTCGATGCGGTGGTCGCGCCCGCATGCGGCCAGCCAGATGAAGCGCCCCTGGTTCAGGCGCCGCGCCGCGCACCATACGCCGAACCCGTCGTGCACCAGCAGCTTGATGCGCGTGCCGCGCGTTGGCGAACAGGTACCCGTGGTGCGACTGCGCGGCGCCAAAGACCTGGACCACCCGCGCGAGCAGGCGCTCGGCGCCGGCGCGCATGTCGATGGGCTCGACGGCCAGCCACACCGCGTCGATGCGGATCAACGCAACCACTCCCGCAGCCATGCGGCGCACTCGCTGCTTGCGGCGCTCGGCCAGGCGATGCTCATCGTCGTTGCACCGCGGCGCAGTTCGATGCGAATGTCCGGCATCGCCGCAGGCCTGGGCAGCGGCGCAGGCAGCTGCAACTGGACGAACGAAGCGGCGCTCGCCTGGCTGCCGGCGTCGGTGCCCGCGATGGCTTTGTTGCCGGGCGCTTGCCGGCGCCACGTATGGATCATGTTGGCGTTCAGTCCATGCGCCAGGGCCACTTTGGCCACCGATGCGCCCGGTCGCGCGCACTCGGCCAGCACTTGGGCCTTGAACTCCGGGGGATATGCGCGCACGCGTGTGCGCTTGGGGGATTCTCTCGTGTCCATTTGAATTCTCTCGTGGACACAATCGTCGGCGTTGCCAGGCCTCTGTTCAAGGGTGGGGCGGCCAGCCGCTTACGCTCATCATGCTCAAGCGCCGCGAACTCCGTGTAGGCGTCGAGTCTGTAAACTCTCACCCATTGCGAGGCCCTATGCTGAAGACCCACGAAGGAGGCTGCTTGTGCGGAGCCATTCGCCTTCGCAGTGATGGCGATCCCTTCAAGACGACCGTCTGCCACTGCACGCTATGTCAGCGCACAACGGGGAGCGCATTCTCCATAGAACTCCTGTTCCCAAAGAAGGCCCTCACATTTCAAGGCGCCACGCCCTCCGAGTACACCTATCGCTCTCCCGATCATGGCCGCCTGCTGCACTACCTCTTCTGCCCCACCTGCGGCACGCGACTAGGTCTTACGCTCGAACGCTTTCCCACGATTCAGATCATCTACGCAGGAACGTACGATGACCCGACATGGGTGAAGCCCGACTCGCATATCTTCATGCAGAGTGCGGCGCCCTGGATTGCGCCGCCATCGGACGGCGATTGCTTCAATGCGCACATGCTCAAAGAAGACGGCTCCCCTATTCAACCTATGCCGCGACTCTTTACGCAATGAGCTCCAAGGCCAGCTCCCGACTCTGCGCCGACGCCTAACCCTTTTCAGGGACTTCCCAAATAGTCAACATCGTCCCGTCCGTCGCATTTGGTTTTCTCTTGACAGGCGGTAATCCTGACGACGCATGAGCCGACGCGATGGTCAAACGACGAACAGACTGCACCTCTACAGACGGCCTTGTTGCTCTGAGTTGTCAGTGCGGACCCAGATACGAACCGCTCAGCACTCAAGGAGCTGTGTCAGGGCACGGTGACGGGTTGACCAATCCGCAGGAGCGCGAGCGCGCCCTTGGCCGCCTGCAACGCACTGGCCGGGGGAGAGGGGATAAATCTCTACGGTCCATCGGACGCGATGCGTGCGTCGCCGCGAATTTTTGCGCGTGCGAAATGGAGAAACGCTTTGCGGAATTTGCTGGCCCGCCGAATCCGTTTCGCAAAACAGCCGAGGCGCTGACTTCGGCACGGCAGGCTTGCGCATGGCGTCACCCTGCCTAAGAGATGCATTGATTGCAATGCCATCATAGATTACACTTTACCCAATAACCGGAACGGAGATCGCCGCCATGGCCAGCATCACGATTCGCAACCTTGAAGACGAGATTAAGCAACGCCTGCGTGTCCGCGCCGCCGAGCACGGCCGCTCGATGGAGGAAGAAGCGCGGGATATTTTGCGCCGGGTCATGGGAGGAGGCGCACCACCACGCAATCTCGCCGCCGCGATCCGCGCCCGCGTCGCGCCTTCCGACCGTGTTGATCTGGACCTGCCTGCGCGTGAACCGATGCGCGCGCCGCCGCAGTTTGGCCGGGGAAAGTGATGATCGTCCTCGACACCAACGTCGTCTCCGAACTCCTGCGGCCGGCACCGGCCAAGGAGGTTGAGGCGTGGCTGTCCGCGCAGGACGGCGCGATGGTCTATTTCACGGCGGTGGGCGAGGCTGAATTGCGGCACGGCGTGGCGATTCTGCCGGCGGGGAAACGACGCACCGCGCTCACCAAGGCGATCGAGGGCATTCTGGAGGAAGATTTCCGCGACCGCATTCTGCCCTTCGACCGCGCCGCCGCCAGTGCTTATGCCGCCATCGCCGCCAAGCGCCGCGCCGCCGGCCGTCCGATCAGCCAGTTCGACTGCCAGATTGCCGCCATCGCCCGCGCCCACGAGGCGGCCGTGGCCACGCGCAATACGGGCGACTATGAGGGCTGCGGGATCGACGTGATCGATCCGTGGCTCCCCTCCGGGAGCAGTTGAGCGCCATGGACAAGCGAGCCTTAGGCGAACGCGACATCTGCACCAAGTTCATCACGCCGGCTCTGCGCCGGGCGGGATGGGATGAGATGCTGCAAATCCGTGAGGAGGTCAGCTTCACCAAGGGCCGCATCATCGTTCGCGGCAAGCTCGTCTGTCGCGGTCAGGCCAAGCGCGCCGATTACGTTCTGTACCGGTGTGACTGCCCGAGGGCCAGGCCTCATTTCTCATCGACGTCTTGCCCGCCCACTGCGGGTTCGGCTGGCCTCCACGAGCAATTTCGCGAATGCGTCCGCAGCGGGCGAAAGGGTCCTGCCCGCCCGCTGAATGAGCCCGATAGTCCGCGTGACGGGCGGGTCCAGCGGGATACCCACCACGGCGGCGGGGCGTCGCGGCACCGTGAGTTGCGGCACGATGGCGACGCCGAGCCCCGCTTCCACCAGGCCGATGAGCGTCGAGACGTGCTGCACTTCGCACACGGGGCGCGGCAGCGCGGGCAGTTCTGCCAGTGCGCGGTCGATGAAGACACGGTTGCGGCTGGCATGGGAGACGCGGACTTGCTCCCAGGCCGCGAGCTCTTCCCAACGCACGGTCCGCCGCTTGGCCAGGGCATGGTCGGCGCGGCATGCCAGCACGTACGGCTCGTTGAGCAGCGGCGTAAACGCAACCTCCGATTCCTGCATGCCGATGTAGTTGATGCCGAAGTCCGCCTCGCCATGCCTGACCGAGGCAAATACCCCGTCCGCTCCCTGCTCGATGATCCGCACCAGAACGTTCGGATGAAGTTCGCGGTAGCTGTCAATCACGGCGGGAAGGAAGTGGTGCACCGCCGAGAAGACACAGCCAATGGTCACGTCGCCGGCCTCGAGCTGCGCGGCTTCACGCAGGCCGAGCACCGACCGGTCGAGATCCTGCACCGCCGCGGTGATCTCGCGCAGGAACCGGCTTCCCAGCAGCGTCAATTCCATGCTGCGAGTGGTCCGGTCGAATAGCCGGACGCCCAGCCGCGCCTCGAGGTTGGAGATCCGGCGCGAAAAAGCCGGCACGGAAAGATGAAGCGCCTTGGCCGCTGCGGCGAAGCTGCGAAGTTCGGCTGCGGCGATGAAGGCCCGCAGGTCTGCGAGGCCGGGTGTGCGGCCAGGGGTCGTGCCTGCGGAACTGGACGACGTTTGTTGCATAAAGTGCAATAAATGCAAGGAAACATGCACTTTACAGTCAACCCGCCCGCAGCGCACCATCCACCCACCCAACAGGAGACATTTCATGCGACGCCGCCAATTGCTGCAGGCAGCCTCTGCTGCGGTCGTGCTGCCAAGCCTGGCCGTCGCGCAGGTCTATCCCTCCCGGCCCATCCGCTACATCGTGCCAGTGGCCGCCGGTGGTGGCAACGACATGATCGCGCGCGTGGTCACCGAGAGGTGGGGTGCGCTACTGGGCCAGACGTTCGTTGTGGAAAACCAGAGCGGCGGAGGCGGTGTCGTTGCCAGCATGAACACCGCGCGGGCGGCACCTGATGGCTATACGCTGATGCAGGGCTATGTGGCCACGCACGGCACCACGCCCGCCACGCGCCGCATCAGTTACGACCCGATCAAGCAGTTCACTCCGATCGGGATGATCGGCGCGACGCCCAATGTGCTGGTCGTCAACACAAGCGTGCCGGCCACGACCGTGAAGGACTTCATCGCCTACGTGAAACGCAACCCGGGCAAGGTGAACTACGGCTCGGCCGGGCAGGGGTCCCTCACGCACCTGACGATGGAACTGTTCAAGCAGGAGACAGGCGTCTTCATGCTGCATATCCCGTACCGTGGCATCGCGCCGGCCATCACCGACCTGCTCGGTGGACAGACGCAGGCGATGTTTCCGGGCCTGGCTGCGGCGCTGCCTCAGCTGCGGGCGGGGCGGATGCGCGCCCTGGCCGTTACGGGCAAGTCGCGCAGCCCGCCGCTCAAGGACGTTCCCACGATGGAGGAAGTCGGCTTCAAGGGGTTCGACGCCATGCAGTGGTATGGCTCCGTGGGGCCCGCGGGTATCCCGCCCGATATCGTGAAACATCTGAACGAAACCCAGGTGGCGGTGCTCAAGGCCCCGGACATGCGCGAAAAGCTGGCGGGCGAGGCCGTCGAGCCGTGGCCCATGTCGCCGGAGCAGTTCGGCGAGTACATCCGTGCCGACATCGCGCGCTGGACCGCTCTGGCCAAGGCGCGCAACATCCAGCTGGAGGACTGAGGCAACGCATGGCACAGAACACTCACGTCGCCGCCGACACACAGGCGCCGCCGGTTACCGGCAGCCTCGCGCGATTCGTCTCGGGTCATCCGTCGCGTGGCTGGAACGCCGCGGTAGAGCACGAGGCGCACCGCACGTTCTACAACTGGCTGAGCTGCGCGATAGGCGCGGCGCACCACGAAGCGGCGGACGCCGCGCTCGCGGCCGTCGCCATGCTCGAGCCTGCCGCCCAGGCCAGCGTGCTGGGGCGCGCCGAGCGGGTGGACATGGCCAGTGCCGCACTTGTCAACGGCATCACATCGCACACCTTCGATTTCGACGACACGCACCTCAAGACCATCATCCATCCGGCGGGGCTAGTGGCATCGGCCGTGCTGGCGTTGGCAGAGCATCGCCGCGCTTCAGGGCGCGACGTCATCGATGCGCTGGTCCTGGGCATCGATGTATCGTGCCGTGTCGGTAATGCCATGTATCCCGATCACTACGACCGAGGCTGGCACATTACGGGGTCGACCGGCATGCTGGGCGCTGCGGCCGGTTGTGCACGGCTGCTCGGGCTGGACGAGCAACAGACAATGATGGCCCTGGGCATCGCTGCGTCGCAACCGGTGGGCTTGCGCGAGCAGTTCGGCACGATGACCAAGCCCTTTCATCCGGGCGCTGCTGCCCGGGCCGGGCTCATGTCGGCACTCCTGGCCCGGCACGGGTTTACGGCCAGCCCGCGCTCTCTGGAGGCGCCGCGCGGCTTC
>JANYAN010000024.1 GCA_025361305.1 Burkholderiales bacterium | reverse complement strand
TCATCGTGTCGAAGATCGCCATGCCCGCGCTCACGGACCCGCCGGGCGAGTTGATGTAGAACGAAATGTCCTTGTCCGGGTTTTCGCTTTCCAGGAAAAGAAGCTGGGCCACCACCAGGTTGGCGGTCTGGTCATTCACCGGGCCGACCAGGAAGATCACGCGTTCGCGCAGCAGGCGCGAGTAAATGTCGTAAGACCGCTCGCCGCGGCCCGATTGCTCGATGACGATCGGCACCATGCCGAGGGCCTGGGTTTCAAGTGCGCTCATGGGGTAGGCTCCGGGATAGGTAGTGTAAGACTCACAGATTGGGGACGGGAAGCCGGTCTGCAAGGCCCCGTATTTGATCCTCACCCCTGCTGCGCCATGAGATCGTCGAAGGAAATGGTCTTGTCGCTGACCTGGGCGCGGGCCAGCACGAAATCAGTCACGTTGCTTTCGATGACGATGGCTTCGACCTCGGCAAGGCGACGGTTGTCGCTGTAATACCAGCGCACCACTTCAGCGGGTTTTTCGTAGCTGGCCGCCAGCTCCTCGACGTGAGTCTTGATCTGCTCCGGCCTGGCAGCGAGCTGGTTGGCCCGTACCAGTTCGGCCACCACCAGGCCCAGCCGGACGCGGCGCTCGGCCTGCGGACGGAACATGTCGTCGGGGATGGGCGCCTTGTCGGCGTCCTTGATGCCACGCTGCTTCAGGTCGGCGCGGGCCCCTTCGATCATGCGGTCGACCTCAGCCTGGACACTGGACTTGGGCAGGTCGAGCTCGGCCTTGGCCACCAGTGCATCCATCACCGCCTGCTTGTTGCGCGCCAGCAGGCGGAACTTCACTTCGCGTTCCAGGTTCTTCTTGATGTCGGCGCGCAGGCCTTGGACACTGGCATCGGCAATACCCAGCGCCTTGGCCAGTGCCTCGTTCACTTCGGGTAGATGCGCCGCCTCGATCTTCTTGACGGTGACCATGAAGTCAGCCTGTTTGCCGGCGACTTCCTTGCCGTGGTAGTCGGCCGGAAAGGCCAGCGGGAAAGTCCGGCTCTCGCCGGTCTTCATGCCGCGCACGGCGTCCTCGAATTCCTTGAGCATCTGGCCTTCACCGACCAGGAACTGGAAATCGTCGGCCTTGCCCCCCTGGAAGGCTTCGCCGTCGACCTTGCCTTCGAAATCCACCGTGACGCGGTCACCATCCTGGGCCGGTGCGTCGTGGGCCCGTTGGGCAAACGTGCGCCGCTGCTTGCGCAGAATCTCCAGGGTCTTGTCGATGGCGCTATCGGCCACTTCGGCCGTCATGCGTTCGACCTGCGCGGTGGACAGGTCGGAAATCTTGACTTCGGGGTAGACCTCGAAGACTGCGTCGAACGCCAGTTCGCCCTCGGGCGAGCCTTCCTTTTCGGTGATGCGCGGCTGGCCGGCCACCCGCAGCTTGGCCTCGTTGGCGGCCTGCGAGAAAGCTTCGCCCACCTTGTCGTTCATCACCTCGTAGTGGACCGAGTAGCCATAGCGCTGGGTCACCACGTTCATCGGCACCTTGCCAGGACGGAAACCGTCCATCTTCACGGTGCGCGCCAGGCGCCGCAGGCGCGAGTCGATTTCCGACTGGATCACGTTGACCGGCAGCGTCAGAGTGATCTTGCGTTCCAGCTTGTCGAGGGTTTCAACGGTTACAGCCATGATGCGTCTTCCTAATGTTTTCAAAAATCCGACCCGTCGTCGGATGGTGCGCGGGGGGGGACTCGAACCCCCACACCATTGCTGGCGTCAGGACCTAAACCTGGTGCGTCTACCAATTTCGCCACCCGCGCTAGCTCAAAACCAAGGCGGGCAGCCAGGAAACTCCTGACCGCCCGCCTTCAATCCGGTCAACCGGGTATTTTAGCGCCAGTGGTTTGTCATACCGGGCTCGACCCGGCATCCATGCGCACGCCCAGGCCAAACCCTGGATTGCGGGTCGAGCCCGCAATGACAGCCTTGCCCCCCGGCCGCCCGACACGGAACCATGCGGCGTACATGGCGGGCAGCGCCAGCAGCGTAAGGACAGTGGCCACGACCAGACCGCCCATGATCGCCACGGCCATCGGGCCCCAGAACACCGAGCGTGACAGCGGGATCATGGCCAGCACCGCTGCGGCGGCAGTGAGCACGATGGGCCGCAGACGCCGCACAGCGGATTCGACAATGGCGTCCCAGGCCGGCACGCCGCGGGCCCGGTCCTGTTCGATCTGGTCGATCAGGATCACGGAATTGCGCTGGATCATGCCCATGAGCGCGATGACTCCGAGCAGCGCCACGAAGCCGAACGGGCGCCCCAGCAAGAGCAGCGCCCCGGCCACGCCGGCAATGCCCAGCGGCCCGGTCAGAAACACCAGCACCGCGCGGCTGAAGCTTTGCAGCTGCAGCATCAGGAGAGTGAAAGTGATGAACAGCATGATCGGGATCCCGGCCGAAATCGAGGACGAGCCCTTGGAGCTTTCCTCGACGGCGCCGGCCACCTCCACGCGGTAGCCCATCGGCCACTTCGCGCTGATCT
>JANYAN010000021.1 GCA_025361305.1 Burkholderiales bacterium | reverse complement strand
GCAACAATTTCCTGCAGCTGTTCTTCGGATGGGAGGCGGTGGGCCTGGTGTCCTATCTGCTGATCGGCTTCTGGTTCAACCGGCCCACGGCCATTTTCGCCAACCTGAAGGCGTTTCTGGTGAACCGGGTGGGCGACTTCGGCTTCATCCTGGGCATTGGTCTGATTGCTGCCTTCGCCGGGTCGCTGAGCTACACCGAAGTGTTCGCCAAAGGCGGCGAGCTGGTCAAGGCAGGCATGCTGCCGCATACCGATTGGCAGTTGATCACGGTGATCTGCATCTGCCTGTTCGTGGGCGCCATGGGCAAGAGCGCCCAGTTTCCGCTGCACGTCTGGCTGCCCGATTCGATGGAAGGTCCCACGCCCATCTCGGCGCTGATCCACGCGGCTACCATGGTGACGGCGGGCATCTTCATGGTGGCGCGCATGTCGCCGCTGTTCGAGCTGAGCGAAACCGCATTGAGCTTCGTCATCGTCATTGGTGCCATCACGGCACTCTTCATGGGGTTTCTGGGCATCATCCAGAACGACATCAAGCGTGTGGTGGCCTATTCGACGCTGTCGCAGCTGGGCTACATGACCGTGGCGCTGGGCGCTTCAGCGTATTCGGTCGCGCTGTTCCACCTGATGACCCATGCCTTTTTCAAGGCACTGCTGTTCCTGGCGGCCGGCTCGGTCATCATGGGCGTGCACCACAACCAGGACATCCGCTGGATGGGAGGCTTGCGCAAGTACATGCCCATCACGTGGATCACGTCGCTGATCGGTTCGCTGGCATTGATCGGCACGCCGCTGTTCGCTGGCTTCTATTCCAAGGACAGCATCATCGAGGCGGTGCACCTGAGCCATATTCCGGGCGCCGGATTCGCGCATTTCGCGGTGCTGGCGGGTGTCTTCGTCACGGCGTTCTACTCGTTCCGCATGTACTTCCTGGTGTTCCACGGAAAGGAGCGATTCGACCAGAACCCGGATGCCCACCACGATGCGCACCATGATGACCACGGTCACGGGCACGACCACAAGCCCCATGAATCGCCCTGGGTGGTCACCGCGCCGCTGCTGTTGCTGGCTTTCCCCTCGGTGGTCATCGGCTTCCTGACCATCGAACCGATGCTGTTCGGCGATCTGCTCAAGGACGCGATCTTCGTGGATGCCGAAAAGCACCCGGGCATGGCCGAGTTGGCCAAGGATTTCCTGGACACGGGCGGCCCGCTGCAGATGGCGCTGCAGGGCCTCATGTCGGCGCCCTTCTGGCTGGCGCTGTCGGGCGTGCTCCTGGCCTGGTACATGTATCTGGTGAACACGGAACTGCCGGCACGCATCCAGCGCATGGTGCAGCCGGTCTACACGCTGCTCGAGAACAAGTACTACATGGACTGGTTCAATGAGAACATCGTCGCGCTGTCAGCCCGCGCCCTGGGCGTGTGTCTGTGGAAAGGCGGCGACGAGGCCGTGATCGACGGAGCGATGGTCAACGGCAGCGCCCGCGGGGTAGCCTGGATCGCCGGCTCGGTGCGCTGGATCCAGTCGGGCTATATCTATCACTACGCCTTCGCCATGATTCTCGGCGTGTTCGTCCTGATGACGTGGTTCGTCTGGAACGACTACTTCATGCTGCTCATCAATTGAGGAATAACAACAAATGGGTTTGCTGAGCCTTGCCATCTGGACGCCGATCTTCTTCGGCGTCGTGCTGCTGGCACTGGGACGGGACGACCAGGCGCGCGTCGTCCGCTGGATCGCCCTGATCGGTGCGGTAGCCAGTCTGCTGGTCACGCTGCCGCTGTACGGCGGCTTCAAGACCGACACCTCCGCCATGCAGTTCGTCGAAAAAACGCCCTGGATCGAACGCTTCAACGTGTTCTACCACCTGGGCATCGACGGCATTTCGTTCTGGTTCATCCCGCTGACCGCCTTCATCACCGTCGTGGTGGTGATCTCGGCCTGGGAAGTGATCACCGAGCGCGTCAACCAGTACATGGGCGCGTTCCTGATCCTGTCGGGGCTGATGATCGGTGTGTTCTGCGCCCTCGACGGCATCCTGTTCTACACCTTCTTCGAGGCGACGCTGATCCCGATGTACCTGATCATCGG
>JANYAN010000532.1 GCA_025361305.1 Burkholderiales bacterium | reverse complement strand
GTGGTCGAGCGCCACATCCGGGTACTGCAGCCCGACTTCGGTGACGACATCCTTCCAGAGCTGGAAGGTTTCCAGGCTGCCCGCAAGCGCAGCAAGCGCGTCACCAGCGTGGACAAGGCCAACGTCCTGGAAACCTTCCAGCTCTGGAAGGATGTCGTCACCGAAGTCGGGCTGCAGTACCCGGATGTGGCGCTCGACCACATGTATGTGGACAACGCGGCAATGCAGCTGGTCAAGGCGCCCAAGAAGTTCGACGTCATTGTCACGGGCAACATGTTCGGCGACATCCTCTCCGACGAGGCGGCCATGCTCACCGGGTCCATCGGCATGCTGCCGTCGGCCAGCCTCAATGGCAGCAGCCAGGGGTTGTACGAGCCCAGCCATGGCAGCGCACCTGACATTGCCGGTAAGGGCATTGCCAATCCTTTGGCTACAATATTGTCTGCCGCCATGATGCTCCGCTATTCGCTCAACCAGACCCAGGCCGCCGACCGGATCGAATCGGCGGTCAAGCATGTGCTCGCATCGGGGTTGCGCACCGCGGACATCCATTCCGAAGGCACGACGCGAGTCGGCACCCGGGAAATGGGCGACGCCGTCGTCGCGGCGATTACGAAGAAGACCACCAAGGGCTAGTTCAGCTCCGGTTCGTCGCGCCCCTCCCCGGCCCGAACGAGCCGGGGACAAAAGGATTGAAATCAACTTTTGAAAGGGCGATGTGAAATGAAACTCCTGAACGGACAACAACCGCTGGTCGGCCTGGTCGGCTGGCGCGGCATGGTCGGCTCGGTCCTGATGGATCGCATGCAGGCCGAAGGCGACTTCGCCCTGATCGAGCCGCTGTTCTTCTCGACGTCCAACGCCGGCGGCAAGGCACCGGCCCAGGCGAAGAGCGAAACCGTCCTGAAGGATGCGTTTGACGTCGATGCCCTGAAGAAGTGCGACATCGTCATCACGGCGCAGGGCGGTGACTACACGAGCGAAGTTTTCCCGAAACTGCGCGCGGCCGGCTGGAACGGTCACTGGATCGACGCCGCCTCCACGCTGCGGATGAAGGACGATGCCGTCATCATCCTCGACCCGGTCAACCTGCCGGTGATTCGCAGCGCACTGGGCAGGGGGGGTCGTAACTGGATCGGCGGCAACTGCACCGTCAGCTGCATGCTGATGGGCGTTGGCGCCCTTTACAAGGCAGGCCTGGTCGAGTGGATGACAAGCATGACCTACCAGGCCGCTTCGGGTGGCGGTGCCCAGCACATGCGCGAACTGCTGACCCAGTTCGGCACGCTGAATGCGGAAGTCAGACCCCTGCTGGATGACCCGAAGTCGGCGATCCTTGAAATTGACCGAAAAGTGCTGTCGCGCCAGCAATCGCTTTCGGCTGACGAAACGGCCAACTTTGGCGTGCCGCTGGGCGGCTCGCTCATCCCATGGATCGACAAGGATCTGGGACTGGACAAGCAGCCGGGCGAGGCCGGCTGGGGCACCAGCCGCGAGGAATGGAAGGCGGGGGCCGAGACCAACAAGATTCTCGGCCAGGGTCCGGGCTTCGGCACGGCAGCTACGCCAGTGGATGGTTTTTGCGTTCGCGTCGGGGCGATGCGCTGCCACAGCCAGGCCCTGACCTTCAAGCTCACGAAAGATGTGCCCCTGACTGACATTGAGCACTTGATCGCCAGCGACAACGAGTGGGTCAAGGTGGTACCCAACAACAAGGAGGCGACAATCCGCGAACTGACGCCGGTGGCGGTCACCGGCACCCTGGGCATTCCGGTCGGGCGGATCCGCCAACTTGCCATGGGCCCGCAATACCTGGGTGCATTCACCATTGGCGACCAGTTGCTTTGGGGTGCGGCAGAGCCGCTGCGCAGGATGCTGCGGATCCTGCTTGAAGCCTGATCGGTCTCGCCACGTGCTGAACCAGCGGCCTGTAATTTCCGGTTACAGGCCGTTGTCGCTTGACAACATCGCTGCCGGAGTTCGCTGGCGTGAACAGCCCCGCCAGAAGTTAAAAGCTGTCTCAGCTTGTCAGCGTAAAACATTGATGTTATGGTCCTTTTAGCAAATTCAGTGTCAAGGCGTTTGTCCGCATGATGAGAAAAAAATTGCCTGCAGACCGAGCCATGGAAGCGCAAAAGATGATGGAGAAACCGCAATGGCGCGCATCCGCTCTGGCAATTGCCACGGCTGTGCTGCTGGGAGGTGCCGCGTCGGAAGCCAACGCCCTCGCCCTGGGCCGGATCACGGTCCAGTCGGCCTTGGGCGAGCCGCTGCGTGCCGAAGTCGACATACCCGAGATCAATGCCGAGGAAGTCTCAACGCTGCGGGCAACCATTGCCTCGCCGCAAGCCTTCCGCAGCGCCGGCCTTGAATACAACCAGGCGCTCACCGCGACGAGCGTCACATTGCAGCGCCGGGCCGATGGCCGCTATTTTCTGAATCTGTCCAGCGACCGACCGATCAACGATCCCTTTGTCGACCTGATCCTGGAGACCAATTGGTCGTCCGGGCGCATCGTGCGCGACTACACGATGCTGTTCGATCCGCCCAACCTGCGCCAGAGCACGCCCCAAGTGGCGGCCCAGACACCTGCGGCCCCCTCGGCTGCGGCAGCACCAGGCCGCACCATTGCGGCGACGCCGCTAGCTCCGGCGCCTGGCCCCGCCGCCGCCTCGCGTGGCACCGGGACGCGTGCGGCGCCGGCACCGCGTCAGCCGGTTGCGCCCAAGCCGCCGTCTGGCGATGGCAAGCAGGTAACCGTTCAGAACGGAGACACCGCCGGGAAGATCGCCGCGGCCAACAAGCCGCCCAGCATCTCGCTCGACCAGATGCTCGTAGCCCTGCTGCGGTCCAATCCGGAAGCCTTCAGCGGCGGCAACGTCAACCGGCTCAGGTCCGGCGCCGTGCTTGATATCCCCAGTTCCGAACAGGCCTCGGCCATCGCTGCAACCGAGGCCTCGCAGACCGTGGTCGCGCAAAGTCGCGACTTCAATGAGTTCCGGCGTCGCCTGGCCGAAGGCCTGCCAACCGCCAACGTCGCGACGGCCGACCGCCAGGCTTCCGGCCGCTTGCAGGCCAAGGTCGAGGAAACCCGGCCGGGCGCCGCGGCACCTGACAAGCTGACCCTGTCCAAGGGCGCTGTTCAAGGCAAAGCCACTGACGACACGATTGCACGGCAGCGCGCTGCCCAGGAGGCGGCTGCGCGAGTGGCCGAACTCAACAAGAACATCAGCGACCTGAGCAAGCTCGGGACCGCCAGCGCACCGGCCGGCTCCGGCGCGGCGGCAAGTGCCCCCAAGTCTGGTGTGCCCGTTGCCGCCATGGCAGGCGCCAGCGCCGCAAAGCCGGCTTCAGCGCCACCGATGCCGGTAGTCCCGGCTTCTGCTGCCAAGCCCACCGCGACACCTGCGAGTAGCCCGCCGGCACCGGTTGCTGCCCCGGCAGCGATGCCCGTTGCTGCACCTGCAAGTGCGGCTGCTGCGCCGGCAGCGGTAGCGGCCTCAGCGCCAGCATCTGCGCCCGCGCCGGTTGCCAGTGCGCCCGCGCCCGCCGCGAGTGCCACCGCGGTTGCTGCCGCAAGTGCACCAATGGCTCCTGCCAGTGCTGCTGCACCGCAGCCACCAAAACCTGCCGCTGCAAGTCCGGCGGCCAAGAAGCCTGCAGAGCCCAGCCTGATCGACGACATGATGGAGAACCCAATCATCCCGCTCGCTGGTGGCGGCCTGCTGGCCCTGTTGGTCGGTTTTGGCGTTTACCGGGCCCGCCAGCGCAAGAAGTCGACCCAGGTTGACAGTTCCTTCCTTGAAAGCCGGTTGCAACCCGACTCGTTCTTCGGCGCAAGCGGCGGGCAGCGCATCGACACGGCCGAAGGCAATGCCACGGGCTCGTCGATGGTGTATTCGCCCAGCCAGCTCGATGCGGCGGGCGATGTAGATCCAGTGGCCGAGGCCGACGTGTACCTGGCCTACGGGCGCGACCTGCAGGCCGAGGAGATCCTCAAGGAGGCCATGCGCACGACTCCGCAGCGCGTGGCCATCCACAGCAAGCTGCTAGAGATCTACGCCAAACGGCGCGACACCAAGGCGTTCGAACAGGTGGCGACCGAAGCCCACAACTTGACCCGGGGCGAAGGCCCCGAGTGGGAGCACATCTGCGAAGTCGGCCAGGAACTCGACGCCGGTAACGCGCTGTATCGGCCAGGAGGCGGCCCCGGCGGTGGCGGTGCCGCCCCGGTCAGGGCTCCCGCAGCTGCGCCTGTGGCCGTCGCTGCAGTTGCTGCGGTAGCTGCCGCAGCCGCAGCGGCACCATCAGCCGGGAACTACGGCGCCACCACGGCGATGTCGGCGCTGCCCGCACAGGATGCCGGCGCTGCCGACCTCGATCTGGACCTTGATTTCTCAATCGGTGACGATGCTCCACCGGCCGCAGCGTCTGCTGCTGCTGCGGCAGCAACAACGACACTGGCCCTGAACCTGCCGACCCAGAACCAGCCAGCACCTGCCCTGGACATGGATTTCGGCGCGCCTGATGCCGGTCTGGGTGCCAAGGATAGCGGTGCCTCCCATGTCGACCTTCCTCTGCTAGAGCCCACTGCGGCAGCCGCACCGGCACCAGCGCGCGCTGCACCGGCGGCGCCGGCAGCGCCCGTGGCCGACCCCGGCATGATCGAATTCGACCTGGGCGAGTTGTCTCTGGATCTCGGTGCACCGGCTGCCGCGCAGGCTGCGGCGCATCCGCCCGACGAGGCAGGCAGCACGGCCGGCTTCGACGACACCGGTGGCGATCCCCTGGCGACCAAGCTCGCTCTGGCCCAGGAGTTCAATGCGATTGGCGATCCCGATGGCGCCCGCAGCCTGGCCGAAGAAGTACTTGCCTCGGCAACGGGCGATCTCAAGAGCCGGGCCCAGCGCTTCCTGGCAGAAATCGGTTAAGACGTCTTCCTCTCAGGCCTGCCGATGAGGTTGGCGCTCGGCATCAGCTATAGCGGACAGGCATACGATGGCTGGCAAAGCCAATCGTCTGGCCGCACCGTGCAGGACCACCTTGAACAGGCGCTGAGCCAGTTCGCTGCGCAGCCTGTTTCGACCATCTGTGCAGGTCGCACCGACGCTGGCGTGCACGGCTTGATGCAGGTCGTTCATTTCGACACTGCCTTGCACCGCGACGAATCCTCCTGGGTCCGCGGCACCAATCGTTACCTTCCTCGCGACATTGCGGTGCAGTGGGCACGCCCTATGCCGGACGAATTCCACGCACGTGCCAGCGCCATTTCGCGGCGCTACGCCTATGTGCTGCTCGAATCTGCGGTTCGGCCGAGCATCGAGGCCGGGCGCGTAGGTTGGGTGTTCCGGCCGCTCGACGGCGCGGCCATGCGTGCTGCCGGCAACCTGCTGATCGGTGAGCACGATTTCACCTCGTTCCGGGCGTCCGGCTGCCAGGCCAGGACACCCGTCAAGACGATTAGTCGGCTCGATATCAGCCGGCGCGGCGCCATCTGGCGTTTCGACTTCGAGGCCAATGCCTTTTTGCACCACATGATCCGCAACATCGTGGGCTGCCTGCTGGCGGTCGGGCAGGGCCACCAGGCGCCAGAGTGGATGGCCGAGGTATTGGCCGCTCGCAGCCGCGCCGCCGCGGCTCCCACCTTTGGGCCGCAGGGCCTGTATTTCCTGGGGCCTGTCTACGACCCGCGGTGGAATCTGCCGAGCCGAACGGCTGCGTATGATTGGTTGCCATGAGTGCCGCGCTGAACCGCTTCAAGCAAGCTCGCACCCCCTCGGGGGGCAGCCCGGCATCGCCGGGCGCGAGGGCCACATGAGTGCTGAGCGGACTCGAATCAAGATCTGTGGAGTGACACGTGAGGTGGATGTCGACGCCACCGTGGCCGCAGGCGCCGACGCGGTTGGTTTCGTGATGTACCCGCCCAGCCCGCGCTTTGTCGCACTCGAGCGGGCGGCCGAGCTATCGCGTCGCCTGCCGCCTTTCGTCACGCCGGTCCTCTTGTTCGTCAACGCGGGCGAAGCTGCCGTCCGCGCTGCCACCGAAGCCATCCCGTCCGCGCTGATCCAGTTCCACGGCGACGAGACGCCGGCCCAGTGCCTTGCGGCGTGCACTGCCGGCGCGCGCCCCTTCATGCGTGCCGCGCGCATCCCCCTTGACACAACCGGGTCGTTCGACTTGCTAAAATTCTGCGCAGATTACTCCGCGGCCCAGGCCATTCTTCTCGACGCCCATGTCGAGGGCTACGGCGGGGCCGGAAAGACATTCAATTGGTCACAGCTTCCACCAAGCGTCAACTGTCATCTCGTTTTGTCTGGTGGACTCACGCCTGCAAACGTGACCGATGGCATCGTGCAAGTGCGGCCGCGTTGCAAGACGCTGGCTGTTGACGTGAGTTCGGGCGTCGAGATGTCCAGGGGCATCAAGGACGCCGAGAAGATCCACCAGTTCGTCGCGGCCGTGCGTGCCGCCGATGCGCTACTTGCAAAGAATACCCATGCCTTCCTACCAGCAACCTGATCCATCCGGGCATTTCGGAATTTACGGTGGCAGCTTCGTCAGCGAAACACTGACCCACGCGATCAGCGAGTTGCGCGACGCGTACGCCCGCTACCAGCACGACCCCGAGTTTCAGGCCGAATTCGCCTACGAGCTCAAGCACTTCGTCGGTCGGCCCTCGCCGGTCTATCACGCGGCCAGAATGAGCCGCGAACAAGGCGGCGCGCAAATCTACCTCAAGCGCGAAGACCTCAACCACACCGGGGCGCACAAGGTCAACAACACGATAGGCCAGGCCATGCTGGCCCGGCGCATGGGCAAACCGCGGGTGATAGCCGAAACCGGGGCTGGCCAGCATGGCGTGGCCACTGCGACGATCTGCGCGCGTTACGGCCTTGAATGCGTGGTCTACATGGGCAGCGAAGACGTCAGGCGACAGAGCCCCAACGTCTACCGGATGAACCTGCTGGGCGCCACGGTGGTGCCAGTGGAATCGGGTAGCCGCACCCTAAAGGATGCGCTCAACGAAGCCATGCGCGACTGGGTGACCAACGTCGAAAACACCTTCTACATCATCGG
>JANYAN010000164.1 GCA_025361305.1 Burkholderiales bacterium | reverse complement strand
GTAGCGCAGCGAGTCGGCGAAATACATCGTGCGTCCGTCGGGACTGAAGGCCAGGCTGTTGGGAATGCAGATGCCCGAGCGCACCGGTTGCAGCTCGCTGCGCCCCTCGAGCTTGTACAGCACGCCCTCGGGCGCGCGGGTGATGTTGTGCATGCTGCCGACCCAGAAGCGCCCCTGGCGGTCGCAGCGCCCGTCGTTGAAGCGATGGCCGGGCACCAGCTCGGGCGGGCGGGCGAAGGCCTCCAGGCTGCCGCTGACAAAATCGAACAGCGCGATGAACTGGGGCAGGGCCACGAGCAGGCGGCCTTCGTCGGTCAACGCGATCGACCCCACCAGGTCGGGCATGGCCCAGCTGTCGAAGCGCCCGGTGGCCGTTTGCAGGCGGCGGATGGCCGGCCGGCGGATGTCGACCCAATAGAGGCACTGCGTTCGGTCGTCCCAGATCGGGCTCTCGCCCAGGATGTCGGTCTGGGCGCCAATGCGCCGGGGTACCGGGGCGGCCGCTGGTTCGATCTGCATGCGGCCCATCCTAGTAGGCACCGCGCCGCCGCGCCATCTGCTTTGCGGCAATCGGGTCTTCGAAAGTCGGCAAGCCTTCGCTTTGTGCGTAGAGGGCATTGCCCAAGTTCCAATTCCGGCGCGGCGCTGCCACGCCTAGCATCCATGCATCGATAACGGAGACAGACGGCGACCCATCTGCCGACACACATGAGCATTTCTACCCCGATTCCCGGCGCGAACTCGGCCGGCACCCATCTCTACCAGGGCCTGGCCCCCGCTTCGCTGTTTTCGCTTGAAGGCAAGGTGGCCCTGATCACGGGCGGCGCCGGTGGCATCGCCTCGGGGCTGGCAAAAGGCTTCGCGGCGGCCGGCGCGCGCCTGATTCTTGCCGACTTGAACGACAACGTGCACCAGCGCGTCAACGAGTTCCGCGAGGCGGGTTGCGACGCCTACGGACTGGTGTTCGACGTGACCGACCCGCAGGCGGTGGCGGCGGCGTTCGAGCAGGCCATCGCCAAGTGCGGCCGCATCGACATCGTCGTCAACAACGCGGGCGTCATCGTGCGCACTCCGTTCCTCGACCTCACGCCTGCGGAGTGGCAGAAGGTGATCGACACCGACCTCACCGCCTGCTTCCTGGTGGCCCAGCAGGCCGCGCGGCGGATGGTCAAGCAAGGCTCGGGGCGCATCATCAACATGGGTTCGATCATGAACCAGGTGGCCCGGCCCAGGCTGGTGCCCTATGTGGCGGCCAAGGCCGGGGTGTCGGGTTTCACCCGCGCGCTCGCAGCCGACCTGGCCGGCACCGGCATCACCGTCAACGCGCTGGCGCCAGGCTATACCGTCACGCCGTTCAGCCAGGCCAATGACAAAGAGTTCAGCGCCTTCGTCAGCGACTGGACGCCGGCCCGGCGTTGGGGACAGCCCGAGGACATTTGCGGCGCTGCGCTGCTGCTGGCTTCGGACGCAGGCGCCTACATCAACGGCCACACGCTGTATATCGACGGCGGGTTCCTGGCCGTGACGCGCTGAAGGCAACACGGTGGAGAGCATGGTGAACCTTCCCGATGCGCCAGGCGGCACCGGGCCGCGCAACCCGGCCCTTGTGCCGCGGGCAGCGCCCGGCTTCGGCCCGCTGCGGCGCTTGCTGCGCCAACGCTGGTTCGTGGCACTGCGCGCCTTCACGCTGTTTGCCCTGTTCTGGTGGGCGGTCTCCGTCTGGAACGGCAATCCGTTGCAGCTTCCCTCGCCGGCGCGCGTCTTCACCGCGCTGTGGAAGCTGGTGGCCAGCGGCGAAATCTTCGAGCATGCGCTGATCAGCACCACCCGCTTGCTGATTGCGTTGGGCGTGGCGATCGCGCTGGCCGTGCCGCTGGGTTTCTGGATGGGGCGCAGCCGTAGGGCCGAGGCCTTCATCGACCCATTGGTCGAGCTGCTGCGGCCGATCTCGGGCATCGCCTGGCTGCCGCTGGCCTTGTTCATTTTCGGCGTGGGCAATACGCTGCCGGTGTTCATCATGGTGTACGTGGGCTTTTTCCCGATCCTGCTGAACACCATGGCAGGCGTACGCCAGATCGACCCCAAGCTGATTGCCGCCGCCGACACCATGGGGGTGGGTCGGCGCGCGCTGCTGCGGTACGTCCTGGTCCCGGCGGCCCTGCCCACCGTGATGGTCGGCATCCGCCTGGCCTTCGCCGCCTCGTGGGCCGCGATTGTGGCCGCCGAGCTGATCGGCGCTCCCAGCGGCCTGGGTTTTGCCATCGAGTGGTACCGCCAATTGCTGATGACCCCCAAGGTGTTCGCCTTCATCATGGTCATCGGCGTGGTGGGTTACCTGTGCGACCTGGGCCTGCGCGCACTGCAGCATGTGCTGACCCCATGGTCGGACGGAACGGGATTGCAATGAACAACACGATCGACAACGCCACCCGCTGGCAGCAAATTGCGCGCGGCGCAGCGCTGCCGCTGATCCTGCTGGTGATGTGGCATGTATGGGCGCGCAGCCTTCCGGCCGCCAGCCCGGCACCGGCGCCCTTGCGCGTGGTCAAGGCCGCAGTGGAGTTGGTTGCCACCGGCGGCTTGCTCGACGCCTTGACGCAGAGCCTGGGTCGCGTACTGCTCGGTTTTGCGGGTGCGCTGGTTCTGGGCGTGATGCTCGGCGTGCTGATGGGATCGAGCCGCGCGGTGCGAGAGAACCTCGACCCCATCATCGAAAGCTTCCGGCCCATCGCGCCGATGGCCATCCTGCCCATCGGCATCCTGTGGTTCGGAACCGGCACCCCCTCGGCGCTGGCCATCGTTGCCTATGCGGCCTTCTTCCCCCTGTTGGTCAACACCGTGCACGGTGTCAGCCGGGTCGACCGCAAGCTATTGCTGGCGGCGCAGACCATGGGCGTGCCGCGCCTGTCTATCCTCACCCGCGTCGTCCTGCCGGGCGCGCTGCCAAGCATCATGCTCGGATCGCGCCTGGCCATGGGTGTCGCGTGGACGGCCATCATCGCCGCCGAGCTGGCTGTCGGCGCCAAGTCGGGCGGCGGCGGCTCGGGTGGCATCGGCCAGATGATGTTTGTCTTCTATGCCTACAGCATCGACCTGAACGCCATCGTCGTCTGCATGATCGCCGTCGGGCTGGTCGCGTTGCTGATAGATCGCATTTTCCGCGCCGCCGAACGGCGGCTCATTCCCTGGAGACACTGAACATGAACCAGCCCGCAACGTCCACCACGTCCACCTGCAAGCTACGCCTGGCCGGCGTGACCAAGAGCTTCGTCGCGCCGCGCACCGGCCATACCACACTGGCGGTGGACGACGTCACGCTGGACGTCGAGGCTGGCGAGTTCATCTGCATCGTCGGCCCTTCCGGCTGCGGCAAGTCGACGGTTCTGAACCTGATCGCCGGGCTGGACCGGCCCAGCTCAGGCACCCTCGAGAAGGATGGCGTGCCCATCACCGGTCCGGGCGCCGATCGCGGGGTGATGTTTCAGGACTACGCCCTGATGCCCTGGCAGACCGCGCATGACAACGTCGGTTTCGGGCTTCGCCATGGCACGCCCGGACATGGCTTCACGCCTCAACAGCGCGAGGAACGCATTCGCCATTTCATCGATCTGGTGGGACTGAAAGGGGCGGAGAAGAAGTACCCGCACCAGCTGTCCGGCGGCATGCGCCAGCGCGTCGCGCTGGCGCGCCTGCTGGCCAACGGGCCGGACGTGTTGCTGATGGACGAACCCCTGGGCGCGCTGGACGCCCAGACCCGCCTGATCCTGCAGATCGAGTTGCTGCGCATCTGGGGCCAGACGGCACCGCGCTCCCAGCGCAAGACCGCGATCTTCATCACCCACGACATCGAGGAAGCGGTGTTTCTGGCCGACCGCGTCGTTGTCATGAGCAGCCACCCCGGCCGCGTGCGCGCGGTGCTGGACATCGACCTGCCGCGACCGCGCGGCGAATCGGTTCGCGCCGACCCGCGCTTCGGCCACCTGGCCGAGGAGATCTGGGCATTGATCCGCGACGAGGCCTACCGCGCCATTGGCGGTTCGGCCGACACGGCACCGACGCTACCCGAGCCCGTAGTAGCTGGCTAAGGTTTCAACGTATGCCACTTTCATTCACAACACTTTGCCGGTTTTGACCGGCGCACAGGACACACCATGGCCGACAACCGCCTTCTCACTTCCCGCCGCCAACTGATGCTGGGCAGCGCGGCTATCGCCGGCGCAGCTGGCCTCGGCATTCCGGGGTTTGTCCGCGCCCAGGGCACACGCCGCGCGCTCAAGGTCTCTGTCGGCCGCATCCCCTGGGCCGCGGGCAACTCGCCCATGACGCAGTACATGATCAACAACAAGCTGCTGGAAAAGCGCGCCGCCGAGCTTGGCTACGACCTTACGGTGGACTGGCGCGAGTACCCGACGGCCCTGCCGATGGTCGAGGCCATGGTGGGCAACAACCTGGACATTGGCATGTGGGGCAACACGCCGATCACGCGCGGCCTGTCCTCGGGTCTGCCGATCAGCTTGCTGGTGGTGGGCGAAGGCCACTTGCGCTTCCTGATCACCACGCGCAAGGGCTCGCCGGTGCGCAACATGCAGGACCTGAAGGGCAGGACCATTGGCGTGTCCCTGGGAGGCGACCCGCAAAGCGCCCTGTTCCAGATGCTGCGCTTCGAACTCGGTGTCAACGACATCAAGGAAACCGGAATCAAGTTCGTCAACATGCCGACCCACGCACAGGCCGCCTCGGTGCCCACCGGCGTGGACGCCACCTGCACCATCTATCCGGCCTACCTGGCGGCGCAGGCCAGCGGCACTGTGGCCATCGCCAACTCCTTCGGCTATACCGAAGATTATTACGACGGCCCGGCGGGCAAGGGCGCGGGCCACCTGTTGGCCAGTGTGAGGAAGTCGCCTTTTTTCCCGGACGGTTATTACCTGCACCGCTCGTTCTGGATCGGCCGCAATGGCCTGATCGAGCAGCACCCCCAAGCCGTGGTGGCCTTCCTCGTCGCCCAGCAGGAAGCCGTGGCGGCCCTCACCGCCATGGATCCGGGCGCGGTGTCGCAACTGGTCAAGGACTACTGGAAGCTCGACGCCACCGAGGGCGCCAAGGTGGTCAAGGACGACGTGCTGTTTTCGCGCGGCTGGTCCTGGCCGACCGAGAACGACGCGCGCGCGGTGCTGGAGACCTCCAAATTCATGGCCGACAACAAGGTGATCGATACCGCCCTGCAGTGGGCCCAGGTCAAGGCTGCCTTCTCGCGCACGGCACCACTGGTCAAGCAGGCCTATGACAAGCTCGGTGCCAAGCCGACGGCAGCAGAATTCACGCGCACCGACGTGGCCGACCTGCGCGGCCGCCCCGTGTGGGAAATCAACCAATGGGCCGACCGTACCTGAGCCGGCCGCTATTTTTTAAAACAGGAGCATTGCAATGAAAGTAGGATTTATCGGCCTTGGCGTTATGGGTGCGCCCATGGCCCTGAACATTCTTAAAGCCGGCCATGAATTGACGGTTTTCGATCGCAGTCCCGAGGCGGTGGCTCGTCTCGTAAAGGCGGGGGCGAAGGCCGCTGCCACGGGAAAAGAAGTGGGCGCGGCCAGCGAATTTGTTGTCACCATGCTGCCTGAGCCGCAGCATGTCGAGGAGGTGGTGACAGGCAAGGACGGTGTCGCTGAAGGCCTGCAAAAAGGGGGCATCGTGATCGAGATGAGCACGATCGATCCAGGCACCTCAGTCAAGATTGGCGATGTGTTGCGCAAGCGTGGCATGGATCTGGTGGATTCGCCTGTGGGCAAGACCAGCGAACACGCCGTCACCGGCACGCTGACGCTCATGGTGGGCGGTAATCAGGCCGCCATCGACCGAGCGATGCCGGTGCTCAAGTGCATGGGCACCGACACCTACTTTTGCGGCGGCCCCGGCACCGGCCACGCGATGAAGATCACCAACAACCTCTTGGCTACCACCATCATGGTGGCCAACACCGAGGCGCTAGCCATCGGCATCAAGGCCGGCCTGACGCTGGAACTGATGCAGAAAGTGATGCGCACGACCATGGCGTGGAACCAGCAGCTAGCCGTGGCCATGCCCAAGAAAGCATTTCTGGGCGACTACAGCCCTGGTTTTGCCTGCCGCTTGGCGGGCAAGGACGTGCGCCTGGCTTGCGAGGTGGCCGAGGCCCAGGGCTTTGAGGCGCTCGTTGGCCGCGCGGCGCAAGCCACGCTCGATCGTGCTGGCACGATGGGCATGGGTGATCGCGACACCGCAGTACTAATGAAGATTCGCGAGAACGAGCTGGGCATTCAGGTGCGCCAGGCGGCTGCGCCTACTGTCACTACCACCTGAGGAACGTGGACACCATGCCTGCCTACGTGATCAACGACATGGTCGTCACCGACCCGGTGCTGTTCGAGGAGTACAAGAAGCTCTCGCCGCCGACCGTGGCGCAATATGGCGGGCGCTTCCTGGTGCGCGGTGGCCACACTGACACGCTGGAGGGCGAGTGGTCGCCCAAGCGCCTGGTGATCATCGAGTTTCCAAGCGTCGCCCAAGCCCGGGCCTGGGCCGACTCGCCCGAGTACGCGCCGGCCAAGCGGCTGCGCCAGATCACCACGATCTCGAACCTGATCGTGGTGGAGGGCGTGGCGCCGGTGTAAGCGACCAGCGACAGGAGAAGTTGATCGCTTCGCTTGCGTGTGCGGGCCGCGCTGCCTGATGGCTGCGTTAGCTTCCTGGACTTGATTTGATCACCGGCGCGCCGGATAAAGGGGTTTTGATGGATCGTCGTTCATTCTTCCTGTGCACAGGCGGCGGCCTGCTGTCGACCTTGGGCCTGCCGACTGTTGCACAGACCTTTCCTCAGCGTCCGGTCAAGGTGGTGGTGGCGTGGCCCGCAGGCGGCTTCGTGGACGTGGCCACCCGCGCGATGACCGAGAAGCTTGCCGCCACGTGGTCCCAGCAAGTTGTGGTGGAGAACAAGCCCGGCGCCTACGGCCTGATCGGCACCGAGCAGGTGATCCGGAGTACGCCGGATGGTCTTACCTGGCTGATCGGCACTATGGGGACGCCGATGTCCGGCAGTCTGTACAAGCGCAAGTGGGTCGCAGCCGACGAACTGGCCGGCGTCGCGATGATCGGGAGTTCTGCCGTGATTGCGGTGGTGCCGCAGGCGCTGCCGGTCACGACACTGAAGGAATTCGTCGCGGCTGCACGCAGCCAGCCCGGCAAGCTGAACTACCTCAATCCCAGCATCGGCAGTGCCTCGCACCTGAACACCGAGCTGATCAAGCTGCACGAACATCTGACCATCACCGGCGTGCTGTACAACGGCCAGCCGCCGGGATTGGTCGACCTGATCGCCGGCCAGCTACATTTTGGGCTGCTGGCGCCGCAGGTGGCGGCTCCTCACATAAGAGCCGGCAAGCTGCGCCCGCTGGCGGTCGTCTTTCCCAACCGGCTGCGCGAGTTTCCGGACCTACCGACGATGGCCGAGGCCGGTTACCCCTACGCAAACGTCGTCGCGACTTACCCCGTGCTCGTCCCCAAGCAGACGCCCAAGGATGTGATCGCGAGGCTCTCGGCGGACATCCAGCAGGCCTTGGCCGATCCTGACGTGCGCCGCCGCATCGAGGCCGCAGGCGCCACGGTCGCCGGGCCGATGACGCCTGGGCAGGTGGACGGCTTCATGCAGGCTGAAACACTGCGTTGGGATCGCTTCTTCCGGGAAACCCAGATCAGTATCGACTGATCGGATCGCGCCCTGGCCCGCGCCCCGCACTTCCCACAGGACCCACATGCAACAACAGCCGAACATTATTTTAATCATCACCGACCAGCAGCGCTGGGACACCATCGGCTCGCTGGGCGCGCCGTGGATGAAGACGCCCAACCTAGACCGCATGGCCGCAGAAGGAACGGCCTTCACCCACTGCTTCACCACATCGCCGCTGTGCGTTTCCGCGCGGGCCAGCCTGTTCTCCGGCTGCTACCCGCACATGCTGAACGTCTACCACAACTTCGACGCGTGGGAGCCGACCTGGGTCTCGTCGCTGGCGCAGGCGGGCTATCACTGCGTGAACATCGGCAAGATGCACATCAACCCCTACGACGCCAAAGGGGGCTTCCACCAGCGTTTCATGGTGGAGAACAAAGACCGTGGGCTGTTCCTGGAGGAGGCGCACCGGGCCATTTACGACGAATGGGACAAGGCACTGCTGGCCAACAACGTCGTCAAGCCGACGCGCTTCACCCGCCATGCGGCGGACCCCGAAGGCTTCATGAAGGCGCTGGGCGCCTTCGAGTGGGAGCTTCCCGAGCGGCTGTTCTCAGACAACTTCATCGCCGACACGTCCCTGTGGTGGCTGGAGCAGAGAACGGCAAAGAACCCGCTCTTCCTGCAGATCGGCTTCTGCGGACCGCACCCGCCGTACGACCCGCCGCGCCGTTACATCGACATGTACAAGGATGTGGACCTCCCGATGCCGGAGGTGACGCAGCAGGAACTCGATGCCCAGACGCCCGCATTGAAGGCCTACCGCCATGTGCAGGAGACCGGCAACTTCGACTCGATCGCCTGGCGCTCGCAGGCAAGCCGCGAAGACTTGCTGCGTCTGCGGCGCCACTACGCGGCTAACGTGACCCTGCTGGACGAGCGCATCGGCGACATCATGGCGCGCCTTGACCGGATCGGCATCCTGCGCAACTCGATCGTGATGTTCACCTCCGACCACGGCGACAACCTCGGCGACCACGGCCTGATCGGCAAGCACAATATGTACGAGGGTTCCGTGCGCGTGCCGCTGATCGTGCGTTCGCCCGGGCGTGTGCCTGCCGGACAGGTTACCGACCGCTTTGTTTCCTGGATGGACATCGCGCCAACCATTCTGGAATCTGCGGGCATTCCGGTGCCGAAAAACTGGGAAGCCGAGTCTCTATGGCCGCTGATCAACGACCCCCAGGTACCCGGGCGCGATGCGGTGTATGCAGAACTGGGGCGCGACCACATTCAGCAGGAAGCGGAGATGATGATCATGCGGCGCGACCGCAAGTGGAAGGTTGTCTTCTACCTCGGGCAGGAGAATGGCGAGCTTTACGACCTCGAGACGGACGCGAAGGAGACGCGCAACCTTTGGCAGGAGCCGGCCCATCGTGCGATGCGCGATGAACTGGTGGGCAAGCTACTGCGCTGGCAAGTGGCGGGGACGCTTCGTTCACGTATCAAGGAACGTGCGCGCCCGCAGCAACCGATGATCGTTGAGAAGGTAGCCGACTGAGTCATGGCTTTGGTGGACCGGCCACCTCCGACTGTTCTGCCGCCTAGCAAGCCCTTCATTCGACCCACAAAGAAATTTCATGGACCAGCCACCTCCCACTGTTCTGCCGCCTGAGGAACCCGAATTTTCCGGCGTCATCGGCCAGACCTATCGCGACTCCATTCCAGACTGGCCAAGGCGCAAAATACCTCCGCCGGGCGCGCCGAATGTGGTGGTCATTTTGATGGACGACCTTGGCTTCGGACAATTGTCCTGCTATGGCGGCCCGATCGGAGCGCCCAACATCGCAGCGCTAGCGGCCGGTGGGTTGCGTTACAACAATTTTCACACGACGGCCTTGTGCTCGCCCACGCGAGCGGCCCTCTTGACTGGGAGAAACCATCACTCGGTAGGCTTTGCAGCGATCTCGGAAATGGCCACCGGTTTCCCGGGCTCGAACACCTTCATGCCCAGGAGCGCCGCGACCATCGCCGAGGTGCTGCGGCAATCGGGCTACTCGACATTCGTCAGCGGCAAGTGGCATCTCACACCGACCAGCGAGAGCAGCGCCGCCGGCCCGTTCGACCACTGGCCGCTGGGGCTTGGCTTCGAACGGTTCTACGGGTTCCTGCCGGGTCTGTCAGACCACTGGCACCCGACGTTGACAGCCGACAACCACCGCATACCCACGCCGGTACAGGACGGCTATCACCTGAGTGAAGACATCACCAGCCAGGCCATCCGCATGCTGCGGGACCAGCAGCAGGTCGCCACCGGCAGGCCCTTTTTTCTATACCTGCCGTTTGGAGCTCCGCACTGCCCGTTCCATGTGCCCGCAAGTTTCATTGAGCCCTACCGGGGCCGGTTTGACCAGGGCTGGGATGAGGTGCGACGGGAAACATTCGAACGGCAGAAAGAGCTGGGCATTGTGCCCGCCGATTCGCTCCTGCCGCCGCGCGATCCTGCGGTACAGCGCTGGCAGGAGCTATCGCCCGACGAGCGCCGCCTGTTCGCCCGGCTTCAAGAGACGTTTTGCGGTTTCGTCGATCACGCTGACGCGCAGATCGGTCGCGTCGTCGGAGCTCTGCGCGAGCTCGACGCCCTGGACGACACCCTGCTCCTGTTCATGTCAGACAACGGAGCCAGCCAGGAGGGGCAGGCCAACGGAACCGTCAACGGCGAGCGATTCCGCAACCTGATGCCGATGACATCCGAAGAGATGATGGCGCAGATCGACGAGCTCGGCGGGCCGCGGACCGATCCGCACTATCCCCGTGGCTGGGGCATGGCTGGCAATGCGCCGTTCAGCCGCTATAAGCGCGACACGCATCGAGGCGGTAACTCCGATCCGCTGATCGCGCATTGGCCCCGGCGCATAACGGATAGCGGCAGCATCCGCAGCCAGTACGTGCATGTCATCGACGTCTATCCGACCCTGCTCGAGCTCGCGGGTCTGTCGGTGCCGCAGCGGGTGAACGGCGTGGACCAGAAGCCGCTTGAAGGATTCAGCTTCGGCAGCACGCTCTTCGATGCTGCAGCGGACACCGGTCGCCGCGTTCAGTACTACGAGATGCTCGGAAGCCGGGCGATCTGGCGCGAGGGCTGGACAGCGGTCAGCTGGCACAAGCCGGGTACCGACTGGAACATCGACAAGTGGGAGTTGTACCACCAAGACCGCGACTTCACACAGGCCCGCGACCTGGCGCAGCAGGAGCCCCAGCGGCTGGCCCAGATGGTCGAGCTGTGGTGGCAGGAAGCGCGCCGCCATCAGGTGCTACCGCTGGACGACCGCTTCCGTGAGCGCGTTGCCGACCCGACGCGACCCCTAGCCAGCCAGCAACGAGACGTTTATCGCTATTTTCCCGGCACCAGCCCGGTGCCAAACCAGGCGTTGCCACTGACACTCAATTGCCTTCACTCGTTCACGGCCCGGCTGGTGCTGAATCGCGCCGACAACCAGGGGTTCATTGTGGGCCAGGGCAGCGAACTCAGTGGGTGGGCCCTGTTTGTGCAAAACGGACACGGCGTGTACGTGAACAACTGCGTCAAGCTGCATGTCAGCGAGGTACGCACTTCCGTCGCGCTGCCAGTGGGGCGGGAGTTCTCGCTGGGGTACGACTACGAGCCGGTAGACATCGGTGTGGGAAATGTCCGCCTTCTTGTGGATGGGCACGTGGTTGCAATCGGCGAGCGCGTGCGGGCGGCTCCCATGGGGTATAGCAACTCTATCGAGGGACTGCAGGTGGGGCGATGCTGGAGCACGCCGATCGCCTATGCGCACTTCCGGAATTCCTTCCCGTTCACCGGCACGTTGCTGGCGGTGGAGCTGCGCAGCGATCCCGCCTCGCAATTGCGCCGCACGAACTACGCAGATCCAGGTGACGAAAAGCCGCAGCCCAGCGCTACGAAGAAGGAATGAAGAGCCGTACTTCGAAGCGCTGCAAGGCACGGTTGCACCTTGGTGCGCTCGATGCTGGCCACTCGCTCCTTTTAGATCTGCTTTGCCGCATCGGTGCCCAGGCGCTCTCGCCATTGGGCCAACGCCTGGCTGTCGCTGGACCGCAGCGGCTGCGACCTAAGGTCAGCATCGAATGGAGGTACGCTGGTCGCGTGGCGTTGGCGCGTCGACCCTGGTCACTCCGCTGCATGGACCAGTAAAGCGCCAGGGCCCCAGCGCGGCGCAACGACGCGCAAGATGGGGTGATCGCGGAATCAAGCGTGGTGAGAAAGATCAAATCGCAGCAGTCCACCACACGCAGTTTGGTGCCTGCAAACTTCCAGGCTAGCGCTTTGCACAGGCTGCCCGCGCTGATGCAGCAGTAGGCAATCCGGTGATCATTGGACTCCGGGGCGCGGCTCAATCTGGCTTGATGCCAACGTCCTTGATGACCTTGGCCCAGCGCGCCACCTCGCTCCTGATCTTCGCCTCGAATACTTCCGGTCCGTGTGGCTTGACCGGGTCCACGCCCATCTTCTGGTACTTGGCCAGCACGTCGGGTAACTGCAACGCCTTCTGCACC
>JANYAN010000160.1 GCA_025361305.1 Burkholderiales bacterium | reverse complement strand
CGGGCGCGCCAGTATTGTTCGCACAGGCTTTCCACTTCGACGCAGACCGCCAGTGCATGCGCCAGGTCGCGCCCGACGGCGATCATCCCGTGGTTGGCCAGCAGGCAGGCCAGCCGGCCCTCGAGTGCAGCCAACGCATGGTCGGACAACCCCTGGGTGCCGAACAGCGCGTAGGGTGCGCAACGGATACTGCTGCCGCCGGCCGCTGCGATCATGTAGTGAAAAGGCGGTATGTCCAGGCCAAGGCATGCCAGCGTCGTCGCGAAGGGCGAATGCACGTGCACGACGGCATTGACGTCCGCCCGGCGGGACAGGATGTCCCGGTGAAAGCGCCACTCGCTGGACGGCTGGCCGGTGCCAACGACATCGCCGGCCGGGTTGAGTCTGACCATGCCTTGGGCTGTCAGATTGCGTGCCGGAACGCCCGACGGCGTCACCAGAATGTGCTCCCCGCACCGCACCCCCACATTGCCGGACGTGCCGCGATTGAGGCCGAGCGCGACGAGTTCGAGCGACGCCTCGACCATTGCCTGCCGCAGCGCCCCTTCATCGGCCTTTGCGCCGGGCATTCAGCGCCCCAGGACGCGGCCGGCGACCGCGTCGAGCCGCGCCAGGAGGGCCGGGTCACGCGCATCGGGCGCGGTGATCAGCGCATGGTCCAGCGCGTGCCGGCAGGAGCAGCCCGGCGCGTGGCTATCGCCGGCAATCAGCGGCGCCGCATGGCGCACCAGCGCACGTGCCTTGTCGGCGTTGCCCACCAGAACCTGGACGATCTGGTTCACTGTCACCGCGTCATGCCCCGAGTGCCAGCAGTCGAAGTCGGTGACCATGGCCACCGTCGCGTAGCAAAGTTCTGCCTCGCGCGCCAGCTTGGCCTCGGGCATGTTGGTCATGCCGATCACAGCGCAGCCCCAGCTGCGGTAAAGCTCGGATTCCGCCAGCGACGAAAACTGCGGGCCCTCCATCACCAGGTAAGTGCCGCCGCGCGCGGCCTGGATGCCGGCGGCCTGCGCAGCCTGTTCGAGGTGGTCACCCAGGCGGGCGCAGACCGGGTGCCCCATCGAGACGTGGGCCACCATGCCCGTACCGAAGAAGCTCTTGCTGCGTGCAAACGTGCGGTCGATGAACTGATCGACGATGACAAAGGTGCCGGGCGGCAATTCCTCGCGCAGCGACCCCACGGCACTGACCGAGATCAGGTCGGTGACGCCGCTGCGCTTGAGCGCGTCGATATTGGCGCGGAAATTGATCTCACCGGGAGGGATGCGGTGGCCGCGCCCATGCCGCGGCAGGAACACCATGTGCTGGCCGTTCAGTTCGCCGAACAGCAATTCGTCCGACGGCGCCCCGAATGGCGAGTCGACCTTGACCCAGCGCTTGCGCGCCAGACCGTCGATGTCATAGACGCCGCTGCCGCCCAGGACGCCGATAACCGGTGGCGGCCCGCCCGGCGAATTCATCGCAGCCAGCCCTTGCGATAGCAGTACCAGATGGGCACCGCCGCGCTGAGGAACATCAAGGTCACGACATAGGGGTAGGCCAAACCGCCGAGCAACGCAAACTCGGGGAACTGCAGGTTCATGCCGTAGATACTGGCCACCAGGGTGGGAGGCAGCAGCGCCACGCCGGCCACCGAGAAGATCTTGATCACCTTGTTCTGGCTGATGTTGATGAAGCCCACGGTGGCGTCCATCAGGAAGTTGATCTTGTCGAACAGGAAGGCCGTGTGGTTGTCCAGCGACTCGATGTCGCGAAGGATCTGGCGTGCCTCTTCGAACTGGCCGGCGCTGAGCATGCGGCTGCGCATCATGAAGCTGACGGCGCGGCGGGTGTCCATCACATTGCGGCGGATGCGCCCGTTCAGGTCTTCCTGGCGGGCGATGGCGCCAAGCACTTCGGTGGCCAGCGCGTCCGAGACGTCGCCGGCAAGCACCTGCTTGCTCACTTTCTCCAGTTCGTCATAAATGCCCTCAAGCGTGTCGGCCGAATATTCGGCGTCGGCGTCGAACAGCTTGAGCAGCACTTCCTTGGCGTCTTCGATCAGGCCGGGGGCACGCCGCGCGCGCAGGCGCAGCAGACGGAACACCGGCACGTCCTCGTCGTGGATCGAGAACAGCACGCCCTTACTCTTGAGCGAGTCGTTCATCAGGTTCAGGATGAAGGCCACGCGCACCGTGCGCGGCTCCTCGACATCCGCGATCAGAAAGTCGCTGCGAATATGCAGGTCGCCGTTGTCTTCAGAGTAAAAACGCGCAGACTCCTCAATGTCCTCGTCCATCGCGTCATCGGGAATCGACAAGCCGAAATACTGCTTGACCCAACGCTTCTCATCGGGCGAAGGAGACTCCAGATCGACCCAGATTGGCTGGAATTTCGACAACTCTTCCAGCGACTCGATTTCTTCCTGAA
>JANYAN010000483.1 GCA_025361305.1 Burkholderiales bacterium | reverse complement strand
GCCGTCGCCAGGTTGCCCGTGGCGCTGGCGCTGCTGGCCTTCAACACCTACCCGATCTGGACTGCATTCTGGTCCTGGCTGGTCTATCGCCAACGCCCCGAACGGGCCCTTTTGCTGGCCATGCCGATCATCCTGCTGGGGTTGGCACTGGCCCTGGACGTCCTGGGCGCTGCGTCCGGACTGGGTGCTTCCGGGCAATGGGCGCAGATCGGAGCGGGCGTTGCTTTCGCCCTCGCGGCCGCCGGCACCTTCGGACTGGCTCTTGTCATAACCCAGCACGAAGCCGGCGATGTGGACGGCCGGGTGCGCACCGCCACCACGATGGCGATGGCCGCGCTGGTGGCGCTGACGATGGTGGCCAGCCAGGGCGGCTTTCACCTGCCGCAGGCGCCGCCGGGCTGGTGGGGCCTGGCCATACTTACCTTTCTGTACGGCACGGCCTTCACCATCCTGTTCACGGTGCTGCCCAGGCTGGGCGTGGTTGGCAATTCAGCGATCATGAATGTGGAGCCGGTGTTCGCGCTGGTGCTCGCCTGGCTGATCCTGGGCCAGGCCATCGCGCCAGTCCAGGTGGCCGGTGCGCTGATCGTCGTGGGTGCGGTGATGGCGTTGGGGCTGCGCAAGAACAAAAAATAGGGCGCGGTAGCAAGGTGCCGCCAGGCGCCGATCAGTCCGCCACCACCATCGGCACGCGCTGCGCCAGCGCACACATCAGTTCGTAGCCGACCGTACCGCCTGCTTGGGCAACCTCGTCAATCGACAGCACGGCGCCACTGGCGGCGCGACCCCATAGTGTGACCTCGGACCCGAAGCCGGCCCCCGGCACGGCCGTCAGGTCCACGGTGATCATGTCCATGCTGACGCGCCCGACGATGCGGGTGCGGACACCGTCGACCAGGATGGGCGCGCCGGTGTTGCAGTGGCGCGGGTAGCCGTCGGCGTAACCGCAGGCCGCCACGCCAATGCGCAATGGCGCCGATGCGGTGAAGTTCGATCCGTAGCCTACCGTGTCACCGGCAGCCAGTTGCTGCACACCGATGATGCGCGTGGCCAGGCTCATGGCGGGCTGCAGGTCCCACGCGGCGATATCGTGATCGGGGAAGTCCGGTGCGCTGCCATACGCGGCGATGCCCGGGCGAATCCAGTCGGCGCGCACGGCAGGGTCGCCGCCATGGCGCAGCGTGGCCGCGCTGTTGGCCAGCGTTCGTTCGCCTGGCAGCTCGCGCGTGATCTCGTTGAACAGCTGCAGCTGCCGCGCGATTCCCCGTGGTCCGTCGGCATCGCTGAAATGGGTCATCAGCGAAATCTCGTCGACCTGCGGTAAGGCGTTCAGGCGGGTCCACGCCGCGCGGTAGCGGGCCGGAGCAAAGCCCAGGCGATTCATCCCCGAGTTCATCTTGAGGAAGACCCGGTGCGGCTGGTGGGTCTTGTGCGTCGCAAGCATGTCGATCTGCTCATCGCAGTGGACCGCATGCCAGAGGTTCAGCCGCGAGCACAGTTCGAGATCACGCGCTTCGAACACGCCTTCGAGCAGCAGGATCGCGCCACGCCAGCCCAGCGCCCGGACGCGCTCGGCTTCGCGCAGGTCGAGTAGTGCGAAGCCGTCCACGCCGCGCAGGCCTTCGTACACGCGCTCGATGCCGTGACCATAGGCGTCGGCCTTGACGACGCCCCAGACTTTCGCGTCAGGCGCTGCGAGCCTTATCCGTGCGAGGTTGTGGCGCAGGGCCTGGGCATGGATGGTGGCAAGAATCGGACGGGGCATGGCGATGCTGTCAAGCGGGTGTGTGCTCGGATTTTGTCATTACCGCGCGTGATATAACCCTCTGTCGCTTGGAGACAGCCCCAAAATAAACACACGCCAGGTCACCTGGCGCGGCACAGTAATCGATGAAGCGCGGTTTTTACACCATCATGGCGGCCCAGTTCTTCTCGTCGCTGGCCGACAACGCTCTGTTTGTTGCCGCGGTAGAACTACTCAAGTCGGGCGGCGCACCCGAGTGGGAGCGCGCTGCGCTCGTGCCGATGTTCGCACTGTTCTATGTGGTGCTGGCGCCCTTCGTTGGTGCATTCGCGGATGCTCTGCCCAAAGGCAAGGTCATGTTCGTCAGCAACGCCATCAAGGTCGTGGGCTGCGTGTTGATGCTGTTCGGAACCCACCCCCTGATGGCCTATGCCATCGTCGGCCTGGGCGCCGCGGCCTACTCACCGGCCAAGTACGGCATCCTGACCGAGCTGCTGCCCGCATCGCAGCTGGTCAAGGCCAATGGCTGGATCGAGGGCCTGACGATCGCTTCCATCATCCTGGGCATCCTGCTGGGCGGCCAGCTGGTGGGCCGCGCCGTCGCCTCCAGGCTGCTCGAGTTCGACCTGCCGATGCTGGACACCGGCATCGACACACCACCCGAAGCGGCCATCGTGGTGCTGATCTTCGTCTATGTGCTGGCGGCCTGGTTCAACACCCGCATCCCGCACACGGGTGTCCAGATGCGGCCCATGCCCGACAGGGCGCTCGATCTGGTGCCCGATTTCTGGACCTGCAATTCACGCCTGTGGCGCGACAAGCTGGGCCAGATCTCGCTGGCCACGACCACGCTGATCTGGGGCGTGAGCGGCAACCTGCGCTACATCATCCTGGCCTGGAGCGCCGCTGCGCTGGGTTACAGCACCACTCAGGCCTCTTCGCTCGGCGGTGTCGTGGCGCTGGGAACAGCGGTTGGCGCCACAGTGGCCTCGATGCGGATGCGGCTGGACATGGCCACCGGCGTGATCCCGATGGGCATCGCGATGGGGGTGCTGGTGATCCTGATGAACTTCATCCACAACGTCTGGGTAGCCGTTCCTTTCCTGATCATGCTGGGCGCCCTGGCGGGCTTCATGGTGGTGCCGATGAACGCGCTGCTGCAGCACCGGGGCCACAACCTGATGGGCGCGGGCCGGTCGATCGCGGTGCAGAACTTCAACGAGCAGGCCTGCATCCTGGCGCTGGGCGCCTTCTACAGCCTTTCCGCCGGAATGGGCCTGTCGGCCTTCAGTGCCATCACCGCCTTCGGCCTGGTGGTGGCCGGCGTGATGTGGCTGATCATGCGCTGGCACGCCCGCAACGTTGTCAACCACCGCGACGAAGTCGAGCATCTGCTGGAAATCGCCCGCCACGACAACCTGCATGGGTAGCGTCGGGGGCACGGCGCTGCCGGCCCTGGCGCTGACGCTCAACGCCTTTGTCTGGGGGATTTCGTGGTGGCCGTTCCGCGAGCTCCAGGCGCAAGGCCTGCACCCACTGTGGGCGACGGCGCTCATCTATCTCGTATCGCTATGCGCCCTGTTGGCCGTCAAGCCTGGCGCCTGGAAGCCTTTCGCCCGCTATCCGCAGCTGTGGCTGCTGGTGGCTGCGGCCGGGCTGACCAATGTCGGCTTCAACTGGGCGGTGACCGAGGGCGACGTGGTGCGGGTGGTGCTGCTGTTCTACCTGATGCCGGCCTGGACCGTGTTGCTGGCCTGGCTGCTGCTGGGCGAGCGCCCGACGCTGCCGGCCCTGATGCGGCTGGCGCTCGCGCTGTCGGGTGTCGTCGTCGTACTCAGGACGCCCGACTCGCCCTGGCCGGTTCCCGAAAGCACCGCCGACTGGCTGGCGCTGGTGGGGGGTCTGAGTTTTTCGCTGACAAACATCCTGCTGCGCAGGCTCAGGCACGTACCGGCGCCCGGTCGCATCGCGGCGATGTTCGGAGGTGGCGCTGCGACGGCTGCGGCGGCCGGCTGGCTGGGCCTGGCGCTGGGCTTCGTTGCAGCGCCGCCTGCACCGGACACGCACTGGACGGGGGTAGCGCTGCTCCTGAGCCTGGGCTTCCTGGCGGGCAACGTCGCCATGCAATACGGCGCCGCGCGACTGAACGCGCACACCACCGCGCTGATCATGCTGTCCGAAGTGGTATTTGCCAGCGCCTCGTCGGTTCTGTTCGGCGCGGGCGTCCTTTCCGCGCGAACCTGGGCCGGCGGCGCGCTGATCCTGGCCGCGGCGGCGTGGTCCGCCTGGCCAGTGGGCGAGCGCACGCCGGCCGAGCATGGCGCACAATAAGCGGATGAAATCCATCTACGATTTTGAAGCGCGCCAGATCGACGGCAAGACCGTCCCCCTGAGCAAGTTCAAGGGCAAGGTGCTGCTTGTGGTCAACACCGCCAGCGCCTGCGGCTTCACGCCCCAGTTCGGGGGGCTGGAGAAGCTGCACGAGACCTACGGCGCGAAGGGGCTGGTGGTGCTGGGCTTCCCCTGCAATCAGTTCGGCGCGCAGGACCCGGGCAACAACGACGAGATTGCGCAGTTCTG
Source organism: Burkholderiales bacterium (assembly GCA_025361305.1). Lineage (GTDB taxonomy): Bacteria > Pseudomonadota > Gammaproteobacteria > Burkholderiales > Burkholderiaceae_C > Ramlibacter. Next base: position 13,290 of record JANYAN010000483.1, on the reverse strand, counting down.
CCAGCTCAATTACGGTGTCAGTTTTCCGATGATGGCCAAGATCGATGTCAATGGGTCCGGCGCCGATCCGCTGTATCGCTGGCTCACGGCCGAAGCCCCTGGACTACTGGGAAGCAGGGCCATCAAATGGAACTTCACCAAATTCCTGGTCGGCAAGGACGGCCAGGTGATCAAGCGCTACGCGCCGCAGGATGCACCGGCGGCGCTGGGCAAGGATATCGAGGCGGCGCTGGCGGTCTGACGCTGCCGCTCAAGCTGCACCCGCCTGCGCACGCGCCCTCGCGGTGTCCAGCCGCGCCAGATCGGCCAGCGTGCGGCCGGGCTCATCGCGGAACCGCTCGTCCAGCCGGCGTACATAGGTGACACGGTCGACGCGGAAGCTGCGGAAGTCGTTGCGGTGCTCGCACCAGGCGGCCAGCGTCCAGACCTTACCCCAGTAGAAGCAACCCAGCGGGCGCAGCGTGCGTTCGCTGGCCTTGTCGCCCAGGTCGCGGTAATGGATGAAGACCTTGTCGCGCGCCTGCACGGCTTCGCGCAGGGTCTGCAAGGTGCGCTGCACCTGCGGCGACATGCCCACCGGCGGCGCGAACACCGCCAGCGCCTCGGCTGCAACGCGGGCATCGGCCGGCAGCACGGCGATGATCTTGCCCAGCGCGTCCTGCGCGCCCTGGGCCAGTGCGGGATCCAGCCAGACCTGAGCCACGCGCACCGACGCGACCAGCGCTTTGGCTTCGTCCTGCGTGAACATCATGGGCGGCAGGTCGAAGCCGGCGCCCAGGCGATAGCCCACACCGGCTTCGCCTTCGATCGGCACCCCCTGATGCTGCAGGTCGGCAATATCGCGGTAGATCGTGCGATCGGAGACCTCCAGCCGCTGCGCCAGATAGGCGGCCGTTGTGAGCCGCCGGCCGCGGATCAGCTGGATCAGGTGGAACAGGCGGTCGGCACGGCGCATGGGCTTTAAAGGTACAGCATTGCGGCGTCGGCCGCCATCGCGTCGCTGATCAGGCGCATGTCGTGGTGGCTGATGTCGAACAGGCCGAAGCGAAACTTGTAGCCCCAGCGCCGCCGGTCCTCGACAAATTCGAGTGCGTCCAGCATGGGCAGGATCGAGGCCTCCCGTGCCGGCACATAGGCGACGTTGCGCCGCCACGGCACGAACCCATCGCCCAGGTCGAACTCATACGCCTGTCCTGCCTGCACGATGCCGATTGACACGAAGGACTGACATTTGTCCTTGCTGCCCATGGTGAGCGCTGGCGCGTAGTAGGCAATGCGGTCGCCGGGCCGCACGCGGCGAATCGGCCCCGGTTTGCCATGGCAAACCTGCATGAAGCCGCTGCCCGCTGCGTCGCGCCCGCGCCGCGCGTGGTCTGCGCTGGCTACAGCAATCCAGTTTTTTCGATCCATCGGGCTGCCTCCAGGAGTCTTTGTCTTGTCAAGGGTGCCTACTGTGCTCCGGCCCTCCTGACAGGGTGGTGTCAGGAGGCTGACAGCGCCTCGTCCAGCACCTCGACCCAGTGCCGCACCGGCGTGGTCGTGCCGCTCTGCAAATGGGCGATGCAACCGACATTGGCCGACACGATGGCGCGGGGCAGGACCTTGCCAAGCTGTCCCAGCTTGCGGTCGCGCAATTGCCTGGCAATCTGCGGTTGCAACACCGAGTAGGTGCCGGCCGAACCACAACACAGGTGCGATTCCTCGGGCGCGACCCGTACGCTGAAGCCCAGCTCGCCCAGATACTTTTCAACGCCGCCACGCAGCTGCTGGCCATGTTGCAGGCTGCAAGGCGGATGGAACGCCAGCAATCCGGCAGCCGGCCTCACCTTGCCCCGCAGGGCCTGCGCGATCTCGGGCAGCAGTTCGCTCAGGTCACGCGTCAGTTCGCTGATGCGTTGCGCTTTGGCGGCGTAGGATGCATCGTGCTTCAGCATGTGGCCGTACTCCTTGACGGTCACCCCGCAACCTGACGCATTCATCACGATCGCCTCGACACCTTGTTCCAGATAGGGCCACCAGGCATCGATGTTGGCGCGCATCTGGGCCCTGCCACCCTCCTGGTCGTCCAGGTGAAACTTCACGGCGCCGCAGCAGCCCGCCTGCGGCGCCACCAGCGTCTGGATGCCCACCGCGTCTAGCACGCGCGCAGTGGCGGTGTTGACATTGGGCATCATCGAGGGCTGCACGCAGCCTGCCAGCATCAGCACATTGCGCGGGTGCTGGCGAACGGGCCAGCGCCCGGCGTCCTGCCGGGCCGGAACCTTGTCCCTGAGCGATCCCGGCAGGAAGGACCGCACGGCCTGGCCCAGCTTCATCGCCGATCCGAACATCGGCGAGCCCAGCCCTTCCTTGAGCGACCAGCGCAGGGCGCTGGAGGCGGCATCGCGCGGGACTTTCTGGTCAACGATCCTGCGCCCGATGTCCACCAGGTGCCCGTACTGCACTCCGCTGGGGCAGGTGCTCTCGCAATTGCGGCAGGTCAGGCAACGGTCCAGGTGCAGCTGCGTCTTGCGCGTGGGAGCCTCGCCTTCGAGCACGCGCTTGATCAGGTAGATGCGGCCCCGAGGCCCATCGAGCTCGTCGCCCAGCAGCAGGTAGGTCGGACAGGTCGCGGTGCAGAAGCCGCAGTGCACGCACTTGCGCAGGATGGCCTCGGCCTCACGGCCTTCGGAGGTGTCCTTGAATTCGTCGCTCAGTTGCGTCTGCATGGTCAGAGATTCGGATAGAGCCGGCCGCGATTGAAGATACCCGCCGGGTCGAACTCGCGCTTGAGCGCGCCATGGATCCGATCCAGCGGCGATGCCAGCGCGCTGAAGCGGCCCGGTTGCGGCGCGGTCCAGCGCTCGCCAGGCACGAACAGCGTCGCGTGGCCGCCTGCGCGCGCTGCCGCCTCGCGCAGGCCGGCAGCGTCACCCGGCTCGGCGCGCACCCAGCGCTGTCCGCCGTGCCACTCGATCAGCGGCGACTCGGGCAGGTCCAGCACCGGCGCCGTCTGGGCGACCGAAAGGCGCCAGAGGTCGCGCCCGTCGTGCTGGGCGAACCACGCGTTGAGCTGGTTGCGGCAGGCGGCCCAGTCCGCCGCGGCGGCACTGTCGTCCTGTCGTTCACCGCCCAGGCCACGACACGCCGCCGCAACCGCCGCCACTGCACCGCGCAGGCGCAAGTACAGCGTCGGACCGGTTGCGTCAGCAGCCCACCGGCTCGCGTTCAGTGGCAGCGGCTGGCCGCCCCATTCGTTCAGGCGGCGCAACGCCTGGGCCTGGTCCATCGCGAATGTCAGCGTCGCCTCGGCCGGGGCCATGGGCAGAACCTTCAGGCTGACCTCTGTGATCAGCCCCAGCGTGCCGAGGGACCCGACCATCAATCGCGAGACGTCGTAGCCCGCCACGTTCTTCATGACCTGACCGCCAAACACGAGCAGTTCGCCGCGGCCATTGATCAGCTTCAAGCCCAGGACATAGTCGCGCACTGGCCCGACGCTGGCGCGCGCCGGGCCGGACAGCCCCGCCGCCACCATGCCCCCGAGCGTGGCACCGCCTGCAAAATGCGGCGGCTCGAATGGCAGGCACTGCCCATGCTCGGCCAGCAGGGTCTCCAGCGGCGCCAAAGGCGTGCCCGCCAGAGCCGTTACCACCAGTTCACTTGGTTCATAGCTGACGATGCCCGACAGAGACCGCGTATCGAGCAGTTGCCCGGCCGGCGGCTCGCCGTAGAAGTCCTTGCTGCCACCGCCGCGAATGCAAAGCGGCGTGCCGCTGCCTGCGGCTGCGGTGATGGCTTCGACCAGAAGCGAGAGTGCTGGGTCCATCGACGGATGGTACGTGAGCGTGGTTGCGCCCGGCAAAGCTGGTGGCGTGATGATTTTGGCGTCAGTCGCTGAAGAAATTGACAGGCAGGCCGGCAACCGCCACCCGGCTGGCGATCAACCGGCCGGAAAGCGGCAGGGCCCGGAGTTCGTCGGCCGGACGGTTGTAGCTGGCGCTGGTGACGTAGAGCGTCTTCAGGTCGGCGCCGCCGAAGCACGGCATCGTCGGACAGCGAACCGGCAGGGCGATGTCTTCCAGCAGGTCCCCGCCGGGCGCGAACTTGAGCAGCCGCGCGCCTTCGAACATCGCGCACCAGTAGTTGCCCTCGCAATCCACGGCTGCACCATCCGGGCGCCCGCCGTAGCCGGGCTGGCCCGGCTTCCAACCCACCGGCTTGCCGGGCAGCTGCTGAAACACGCGATGCCGGCTCATGGCATTGCTTTGCGCGTCCCAATCCCACGCATGGATGATGTGGCCGGGCGTGTCGGACCAGTACACCGTCTGTGTGTCCGGCGACCAGGCCAATCCGTTGGCGATCACTGCGTCACGTGCCTTCTGCTGGATGATGGGCCGCCCCTCGTTTCCGTTGTCCGTGCGGCAATCCAGGCTGTAGAGCTCGGCCTTGCGGGCATCGCGCGGTTCGTACATGGTGCCCGCCCAGAAGCGCCCCACCGGGTCCGCCTTGCCGTCATTGAACCGGGTGGTCTTCAGGTCGTGGCTGAAGCGCGCTACCTGTTCCAGTGGGCCGCCCCACGCCTGGGCGCGGTAGACACCATCGCGCAAGGCGATCACAAGGCCGCCACGGGTCGCCGGGGCGATGCAGCCCGGCTCCGAGGGCATGCCCCAGCTCTCGGTTGCGCCGGTCAGCGCGTCGGCGCGGCGCAACTGGCAAGCCGGGATATCCACCCAGTAAAGGCGATTTTCGTGGGGGTGCCAGAACGGTGACTCGCCCAGCTGATCGGGCAGTGGAGTAAGCGCCTGCCACGGCATCATCCGACTCGCCCCACTTCGATCGCCATCTGCGCACTCATGGATTCACCCGGCTGCAGCGTGACCAGGCCCAGCGCCTGCCCGTCGGCGCCTGCCGCCGCGAGGTTTACCGCGTTGTTGATGTGGCTGACCGGCTCCACCGCGACAAAGTCGCGCGTGTCGTTGGTAAAAACAACCAGCCGGCTGAGATTCGAGGTGATGCGCACGTGGAGCAATTCATCGCGCAAATGGACAACGCCGTCCCAGCCATCAAAACAATGGTCCACATCGAGGAAGGCGCAGTCCGCGTCCAGGCCACGGGCCGGCCGACGCATCGTGGGCAGCTTGTCTGCGCCCATCTCCCAGCGGCCAGTGGCTGCGAAGGCAATGCGGCTGCGCTGGCGTTTGACGAAATACGGGTGCCAGCCCAGTCCCGCAGGTGCAGGCTGCTGCGATTGGTTCGTCAGGGATAGCGTCATTTCCAGGCAGGCGCCCTGCAGCCGGAACGTCTGCGAGCAATCAAAGGCGAACGGCCAGAGCGCGTCTGCGCGATGCTCATAGGCCAGCATGGCGAAGCTGCTGTCGTTGTCCAGCAATTCCCAGGGGCGCTGCCACCCCACGCCATGGATCGCGTGCGGCTCGTCGCCGTTGCTGCGTACCAGCGGATGGCTGGTGCCCTGCCACTCCAGCGTGCCGTGGCCAATCCGGTTGGAGAAGGGTACCAGCGGATAGCTGCCGGCCTGCCGCGCCGAGGCGAGCTCGGCCGCGGGGGTCGAACGCAGAACCGGCACGTCGCCCAACCACAGGCCGGCGATGCAGCCGCCCAGTCGAGGTTCGATCTCGCACACCATTTCGCCTGACTGAAGTTGGACCACGCCGCGTGTGCCTCCTTCCGGCCGATTGTGCACCGGACGCCGGCCGGACAAAAAGGGCCCGCAGAGCTTGCGCTCTTGCGGGCCCAACATCCAAAGGAGACTCTTGCTTGCGTTACCGGTTGTACGCGGTTTCGCCGTGCGACGTGATGTCCAGGCCTTCGCGTTCGTCCTCTTCGCTCACGCGCAGGCCGATCGTCAGGTCGGCGATCTTGTACGCGATGAACGAGACCACGCCCGACCACACTATCGTGACCATCACGGCCTTGAACTGGATCCAGACCTGATCGGCGATACCCACGGAGCCCACGGTTGCCGTGACCCAGTCGGTGACTTGGCCCGGGCCGCCCAGCAGCTGCGTATTGAAGACGCCCGTCAGAAGAGCGCCGACGATACCGCCGACACCGTGGACGCCGAAGACATCGAGCGAATCGTCCGCGCCCAGCATGCGCTTGAGGCCATTGACGCCCCACAGGCAAGCGAAGCCCGCGACAAACCCAACGACGATGGCACCCATGAGGCCCACATTGCCGCAGGCGGGCGTGATTGCCACCAGGCCAGCCACGGCGCCCGAGGCGGCACCCAGCATCGAGGCCTTGCCCTTGGACAGCGCCTCACCGGCACACCAGGCCAGCACGGCGGCGGCCGTCGCAGAGAATGTGTTCATGAAAGCGAGCACGGCCGTGCCGTTTGCTTCCAGTGCCGAGCCGGCATTGAAGCCGAACCAGCCCACCCACAGCAGCGAGGCACCGACCATGGTCAGGGTCAGGCTGTGCGGGGTGAACGATTCCTTGCCATAGCCGGTGCGCTTGCCGATCAGGTAGGCCCCGACCAGGCCGGCGACGGCGGCGTTGATGTGCACCACGGTGCCGCCTGCGAAGTCGAGCGCGCCCCATTGCCAGATCATGCCGGCCTTGGCTGTGGTGGCATCGACCACTTCCTTGCTGGTGAACGCATCCGGGCCGGGCCAGAACCACACCATGTGGGCGATCGGCGCATAGCTGAACGTGAACCAGAGCACCATGAACAGCAACATCGCCGAGAATTTGATGCGCTCGGCGAACGCACCGATGATCAGGCAGCAGGTGATGGCCGCGAAGGTGGCCTGGAACGCCACGAAGATCAGTTCGGGCAGTACCACGCCCTTGCTGAAAGTGCCAGTGGTAGTGAAGTCGCCCTTCATCGGGTCGAACAGGCCCTTCAGGAAGATGCGGTCGAAGCCGCCAATGAAGCCATTGCCCTCGGTGAATGCCAGGCTGTAGCCGTAAAGGCACCAGATCACCACGATCAGCGAGAACGTGACGAAGACCTGCATCAGCACCGACAGCATGTTCTTGCTGCGCACCAAGCCGCCGTAGAACAGGGCCAGGCCGGGGATCGACATCATGATGACGAAGGCCGTGGCCACGATCATCCAGGCGACGTCACCCTTGTTGGGCACCGGCGCCGAAGCGGCAGCCGCGGGCGCCGAGGCTGCGGCTGCAGCAGCCGGCGCGGCTGGGGCGGCCGCTGCCGAAGCCGGTTCCGCTGCCGGCTTGGCGGCCGACGCCATGGCGGCCGGTGCAGATGCCGCAGCTGCGGGCGCTTGCGCCAGAGCGACGGTTGCGCCGGTCAACAGACCCATGCTCAGTGCCAGGGAGGCGAGAAGTTTTCTCATGATTGTTTCTTTCTTGTGTGGGGCGCCGGTTAGAGCGCTTCCGTGCCGGTTTCGCCGGTGCGGATACGCACCACCTGCTCGAGGTTGAAGACGAAGATCTTTCCGTCGCCGATCTTGCCGGTGCGGGCCGCGCCTTCCACGGCCTCGATGACACGATCGACCAGATCGTCGGCCACGGCCGCTTCGATCTTGACCTTGGGCAGGAAATCGACGACGTATTCCGCGCCGCGATACAGCTCGGTGTGGCCCTTCTGCCGGCCGAACCCCTTGACCTCGGTCACGGTGATGCCTTGCACCCCCATGGCACTGAGGGCTTCACGTACTTCGTCCAGCTTGAACGGCTTGATGATTGCGGTCACCATCTTCATGGTTGCTCCTTGGGGTTCAGAAGTTGTACTTGGCCATCGCCACGACAGTTGTCCTGCCGAGGAACTGGCCCGACGGCGAGACGTAGGTCGTCTTGTCGGCATCCGTGCCGACAAGCGCTGCGCTCAGGTTCCAGCCCTTGCCAATGTCCTTGCCCACCGTCAGTGAGTAGTCGGTGTAGCTGGCCTTGTTGAAGTGCGAGACCCACTGATGCCCGATGTGGGGAGCCACGCTCCAGCCATCGCCCAGGTCATAGTTGGCCGTCAGGTCCAGGTACCCGCTGCCCTTGCTGTTGGTGAATCCGAACAGGTTGGTCGTGCTATGCGAGTACTTGAGGGTGAACACGCTGTAGGTCAGCGCGCCGTAGACCTCGAACGTGTTGGCACTGGGGTTCAGGTCGTTCCTGTGATAGTAGTAATACAGGCCGCCGACGTCGAAAGTCAGGTCCTTGGTGATCTCGCCCTTGTACCCGCCGTAGAAATCCCATTCGAAATTGGCGTTGCCACCGGCGTCCTTGATCCACTTGATCGTGGACGCCCAGGTGCCCACGTAGAGGCCATTCTTGGCGGCGAAATCAATGCCCCCTTGCGCGGCCGGCTGGAACCGTGTCTGCGAGATGCCGCGGTAGCGGTACTCGCTGGCCACGCTGAGGTTGACGGGCGCCGGATTCTCCGGGCCCTGCTCTTCGGCAAGAGAGACCGTCGGCAGGATCGATAGCGCGCAGAGCAGAGCCGGGACGGCAAGAGTGGAACGTTTCACAAACTTCTCCTTGATGAAAAAATGGCAACCTGGGCAGGACTAAGCAGGGAGCGTGCCAAATGTCACAAGCCGATGCCACCGGTGCACGGGAAACCAGGTGCGTGCGTTATCAAGTAGCAAAGTGGCGTTCGATCCAATGGACGCACCTTGTTGGTGCGACCTTGGTTTTATTTCCGCACCAACGGGTAACACGCACTGGTATGGGGAGGGGAAAAACAATGAGCTTGTCGTGGGTGCAGAGCCGGGCCCTGGTAGGGCTTCAGGCCGTAGCCGTCACCGTCGAGGTGCATCTGGCCAATGGGTTGCCCAGTTTCACCTTGGTGGGATTGGCCGACGTCGAAGTGAAGGAGGCCCGTGAGCGGGTCCGTTCGGCGCTGCAGAACGCCGGGCTTGAGTTTCCACACAACAAGCGCATCACGGTCAACCTGGCTCCAGCCGACTTGCCAAAGGATTCAGGACGTTTCGACTTGCCGATCGCGCTGGGCATCCTGGCGGCCAGCGGCCAGATCGATGCGGCAAAGCTGGCCGGCCATGAATTCGCGGGCGAGCTTTCTCTGTCGGGCCAGCTGCGCCCTGTCAGGGGCAGCCTGGCGATGAGCCTGGCACTTTACGCCGCAGGGCAAAGCGCCAGCCTGGTGTTGCCGCCCGGTAGCGCCGAAGAGGCGGCCCTGGTACCCGGCTCGGTGGTTTATCGCGCCAGCCACTTGCTCGACGTGGTGGGCCGTTTCGTAGCCGAGCCGGCCGAGCCAGGCGATGGCTGGGCCCGCATGAGCGCCAGCGCCGCTGCGGCGGCACCGAGCTATCCCGATCTTGCCGATGTCAAGGGTCAGGCGGCGGCCAAGCGAGCGCTCGAGATCGCCGCCGCGGGCGGCCACAGCATCCTGCTGGCCGGCCCACCGGGCTCGGGCAAGTCGATGCTGGCGCAACGGCTGGCCGGCCTGCTGCCGCCCATGACGGTGGACGAGGCCCTGCAAAGCGCGGCGGTGGCCAGCCTGGCCGGCCGCTTTACTCTGGACCACTGGGCCGTGCGCCCGACCTGCAGCCCGCACCACACGGCCAGCGCCGTCGCGCTGGTGGGCGGCGGATCGCCACCACGGCCGGGAGAAGTGTCGCTGGCGCATCACGGCGTGCTGTTCCTGGACGAGTTGCCAGAGTTTCCCCGTGCGGCGCTGGAAGCCCTGCGCGAGCCGCTGGAATCGGGACAGATCACGATCGCGCGCGCCGCACGCCGAACCGAATTTCCCGCGCGCTTTCAGCTGGTGGGCGCGATGAACCCTTGTCCCTGCGGCTGGCTGGGCGCCACGCACCGGGCCTGCCGCTGCACGCCCGACCAGGTGGCCCGCTACCAGGCGCGCCTGAGCGGCCCATTGCTGGACCGCATCGATCTGCACGTCGAAGTGCCGGCGCTGGCACCGGCCGAACTGCTGCATGCCCCATCGGGCGAGTCGACCGACTCAATCCGCCAACGCTGCGCCGCCGCCCGCCAGCAAGCGCAACAGCGCCAGGGCAAGCCCAATCAAGCGCTGCAAGGCAAGGAAATCGACCTGCATGCGGGGCTGGAGAGCGCGGGCGCAAAGTTTCTGCAGACGGCAGCTGCGCGTCTGGGATGGAGCGCGCGTGCCACGCACCGGGCCCTGAAAGTGGCGCGCACCATCGCCGACCTTGCGGGCGCGCCGGTCACGCAGGTGGTGCACGTGGCCGAGGCGGTGCAGTACCGGCGGACGGCCAGCTCGGCGCATTGAGCGCGCGGCCTGGCCAGCGCCAGCTGCGAAAATGCACCGATGAGTGCCGCCCCTCCCGCCGAACGACACCATGCGCGTCGGCTGGTGTTCTGGCTTTCGCTGGCCCAGCTGATCACGTGGGGCAGCGTGTTCTACACCTTCGCCCTGCTGATGGAGCCGGTCGAGCGTGAACTGGGGCTGGGCCGGGCCCAGTCGTCGCTGGCGTTCAGCCTGGCACTGCTTGCAGAGGGGGCACTGGCCTACCCGGTGGGTCGCTGGATCGACCGGGGGCATGAACGCATCGTGATGGCCGGTGGCTCGCTGCTTGTGGCGCTGTGCCTGGGACTGCACAGCCTGGTCGACAGCGTTGCTGGCTTCTACGCGGTATGGATCGGCCTGGGCTGCGCGCTGGCCGCCACCCTTTACAACCCGGTGTTCGCGGTGGTGACCCGGCGCTTCCCGCACGACTTCCGCCGCGCGATCATCACGCTCACTTTTCTGGGCGGTCTGGCCAGCACCGTTTTCATTCCGCTGTCGGCCTGGCTGATCCATGCGCTGGGCTGGCGCCACGCGTTGTGGGTGCTGGCTGCCTTGCACGTGCTGGTTTGCGCGCCTTTGCATGCCGTCGTGCTGCGCCATGCGCCTGCGCCGGCAAGCGCGCGCTCTGGCCCGGGCGGATCGTCGGCCCCATTCATGCGCAGCCCCGCCTTTCTGCTGATCGGCGTCTTCGTCATCGGCATGATGGGTGTGACGGCTGCGCTGCCGGCGCACATGATCAGCCTGCTGCGCGAGAGCGGCCTGGGCGAGGGCTGGGTGATTGCCATTCCGGCCAGCATCGGTGCGATCCAGGTGGTGGGGCGCCTGCTGCTTTTCTTCTTCGAACATCACTTCGACGTGCACGTGGCCAATCGGCTGATTCCCTGCCTCATCCCGCTGGGCCTGACGGCCCTGCTGGCCGGTGCCGGTCACCCATGGGCCGCCGTGCTGTTTGTCGTGCTGTATGGGCTGGGCAACGGCATGCAGACCATCGTCAAGGGCACGGCGATCGCCCAATATGTGAGTCGCGACCATGTCGCTTCGCTCAGTGGGGCATTGGGCCTGCCCTCGGCCCTGGCGCGCGCCGTTTCGCCGCTGCTGCTGGGGCTGCTGTGGACCCGCGAGGCCGGTTATGCCGCAGGCCTGTGGCTGCTGCTGGTCACCAGCCTGCTGGCTGTGGCGGCGCTATGGCTGGCGCAGCGCAAGTCGCTGAACGTTATGTCATTGCGGACCTGATCCGCAATCCAGTGAGCCGCGTGGATCCCGGGTCAAGCCCGGGATGACAGCCCACTTATAGATTCGGCGCCAGCAGCCGCTGCAACAGCGCGGTGTCGGCGCCGCGCCGGCGCGCCTGGTCCTGCAGCTGGTCCTGCCCGATCTTGCCGACGTTGAAATACGTGCTGTCCGGGTGGCTCAGGAAGAAGCCGCTGACGCTGGCGGCCGGCATCATGGCCAGGCTCTCGGTCAGGGTCATGCCCACCTCATCGCACCGCAACAGCCGGAACATGTCGGCCTTGACGCTGTGGTCGGGGCACGCCGGGTAGCCCGGCGCCGGCCGGATACCGCGGTACTTTTCCGCGACCAGCTCCGGCGTGGCCAGTGCTTCGTTCGGCGCGTAGCCCCACAGATCCTTGCGCACCCGCTCATGCAGCGCTTCGGCGAAAGCTTCGGCCAGGCGGTCGGCCAGCGCCTTGAGCATGATGGCCGAGTAGTCGTCATGGTCGTCCAGGAAGTACCGTTCCTTCTTCTCGGTGCCGATCCCGGCGGTGACCGCGAACACACCCACATAATCTTTGGCCACGCCCCGGGGTGCCACGAAATCGGCCAGTGCCCGGCTCGGCCGCATCGTGCCGTCGATCGCCTCCTTGGCGGCCTGCTGGCGCAGGCCATACCAGGTCATCGCCACCTCGCCGCGCGACTCGTCGGTGTAAAGAGCGATGTCGTCGTCATCGACACTGTTGGCCGGCCAAAATCCCATCACGCCGCTTGCCGTAAGCCATCGGCCCTCGACCAGCCGCTTGAGCATGCGCTGGCCATCGGCGTAGACCCGCACCGCCTCGGCTCCCACCACCTCGTCCTTGAGGATCGCCGGAAAAGGCCCCGCCAGGTCCCAGGTCTGGAAGAACGGGCCCCAGTCGATGAACCTCGCCAGCTCGGCCAGGTCGAAATTCCTGAATATCCGGCGCCCCGTGAAATGGGGCACGGGCGGGGTGTAGGCAGACCAGTCGATCGGCGTCTTGTTGGCGCGGGCCCGCGCCAGCGGCCACAGCGGCACCTGCTTCTTGCTGGCGTGTTGCAGGCGGACCTTGTCGTAGTCGGCGGTGACCTCGGCGATGTACCGGGCTGCCTGATCGCTCAGCAGCCCTTGCGCGACGCTGACGCTGCGCGAGGCGTCCGGCACGTAGACAACAGGGCCTTCGTAGTTCGGCGCGATCTTCACTGCCGTATGCACCCGGCTGGTGGTGGCCCCGCCGATCAGCAGCGGAATCTTGCGGGTACGAAAATGCTCGTCTTTCTGCATCTCGCTGGCCACGTACTGCATTTCTTCCAGCGAGGGCGTGATCAGGCCCGACAGACCCACGATATCCGCGCCCTCGACCTTGGCCCGGGCCAGAATTTCGTGACAGGGCACCATCACGCCCATGTTCACGACTTCGAAGTTGTTGCACTGGAGCACGACGGTGACGATGTTCTTGCCGATGTCGTGCACATCGCCCTTGACAGTCGCGATGACGATCTTGCCCTTGGTCTTGACGTCCTCGCCGGCGGCGGCCTGCAGCTTCTTCTCTTCCTCGATGTAGGGGATCAGGTGGGCCACGGCCTGCTTCATCACGCGCGCCGACTTCACCACCTGCGGCAAGAACATCTTGCCTTGGCCGAACAAATCGCCGACGACATTCATGCCGGCCATCAGCGGCCCTTCGATGACATGCAGTGGCTTGTCGGCGAGCTTGCGCGCTTCCTCCGTATCTTCCTCGATGAAGTCGGTGATGCCATGCACCAGCGAATGCGCCAGCCGCGATGCAACGTCGCCGTTGCGCCAGGTGAGATCGGCCTCTTTCTTCTTGCCGCCGCCAGCCTTGTAGCGCTCGGCAGCTTCCAGC